>JASLAI010000239.1 GCA_030147225.1 Planococcus sp. (in: firmicutes)
GGCTAATAAAGACATCCGGATTCTTCGCGTCGGCCGCACCGAAAGCATTGAAGAAGAAGGCAAGAAATTCATTGAGGAAAATGTCGGCCAGTACTGGAAAGATCACACACTGGAAGAAGTTGCGGCTCAATACGACGAGCGCAAGAAGCGAGAGCCCCGCTTGAAACGCGAACTGGAAGCAAATGAGCAAGCCACCCAAAACCTGCAGCCAGTCTACGAAAACCTGGCTGTTGCAATCAAAGAGAAACGAAAAGCGCAGGAAAACCAGCAACGCATTCAAAGCTTGCTTGAAAAAGAACAAGCGAAACTGTCGTCATTCGAAATTAAAAGGGACAAAGCCGTCCGTGACAACTGGGAAATGGAACAAACGGTACAGACGCTTGAAGAGGCGATTCAAAAAGATCTGGCCTTTATTGAAAGCAAAGACCAAACATCGTTCCAAGAACAGCAGCAACAAATCCAACAGCGAATCCAATTGCTGCAGCGTGCACTCGGGCGCAGCCGGCTCGAGCAGGATTTAGCTGTGAAACGGCAAGATCTGGCGGCGATCGTGGAAAGACGCGATCAAATGGCTGAGATTATTGAACAGAAGAAAGCTGCCGTCAGTAATATGGACACTATCAAGAAAATCGATGGGCTGATGGAGGTGCTGAAAGAGCACAGGATTGAAGAAATCCCTTCCATCACCTATTTGATTAATCGGCTGGAAGCCAACCGCGAAAACATGGAGGAATGGGGCAAGCTCAATGAGTACAATGGGCTGGTCACTGCAGCCATTTCCTACATCGAGAAAATGCTGGCACCCACCGGGATTTCGTTTGCCGATTTGAAGCAGCAGGCATTGGCAAAAACAGAAGCCTATACCTCTGCTGAGATCGACAGCTATTTGGAGAAGCTGCGGAACTTGCTGAAAAGCGCACAGCGCAACGATCCGATAATTTTGAAAAAAGCGCTAACCGGATTATACAGACGGCAAAACAATTTGTGGAGCAGAGGTTCCAAGCTCAAGTCATTCGAAGTATATGCGGAAGAGTCGAAGCGGGCTTTCCAGCAATTGAAGTCAGGCCTATGCGAACAGCTCGTGAAACAACAGGAGCAATACCGCGTATGGGATGAGAAATGGCTGGAGAAGCAGGAGAAACAGCAGGAAGAAATGGCGCCGCTTGAACAGCGTTACCAGCAACTGCCGAATGTCGATGAGCTGCCTGCTGATATAGAAGAGGCAATTCGTCAGAAGAAAGCAGAGCTTGCCGAACTGCAAAAAGAAAAAGCTCTTTATGAACAGACGCAGCAACGAGTAAAAACTCATCAGGCAGAACACCTGGAAAAGAAGGCTTTACTGGAAAAAAACGAAGCCCAAATTGTCGAAGTAGATAACGAAATTGAAAAAATACAATCAGAAATAAGGAACCACGAAGAAAAATTGGCGTCCTTAAAAGAAGTGCTTGCATCAACCCCCGAGCTGGAATACGAACAGACAGGCAAAGAACTTGCGAGCCTTTCCTTCACAAAAGAATCGCTTAAACAGGAAATGAAAAATCTGCCTTTGCTTCAATCGGTACAGAAAAAATGGCTGGATTTATTAGCGCAGGCAAATGAACACGATCTGGATGAAATCCGGAAAATGTATATCAAGCACGCTAACGTCATCGGAACGACTTGTGTTGCTTCGGCGCGCAAAGATTTCATTGACAACTATCCGGAGTTTGATGTGGTCATCATTGACGAAGTATCCAAAGCGACACCTCCGGAGCTGTTATTGCCAATGCTAAAAGGCAAGAAAATCATTTTAGTCGGCGATCATCATCAATTGCCGCCGCTGCTTGGCAACGATACGCTGGAAGAAACGCTGCAGGAAATGATCGACGAAGACAACGGTTTTGAAGAAAAGAAAGAGCTGGAGAAACTGTTGGAAGAGTCGTTGTTTGAACGTCTTTATAAAAACTTGCCGGCAGCCAACAAAACGATGCTCGCCATTCAATACCGGATGCATGAGGATATCATGGAAACCATTGCGCCGTTTTACCGACTGGAAAATGACCAATTGCAATGCGGCATCTTGGACTCAGACGGGGAGCGTGACCATCTGCTCGAATCAACTACAGTGGCACGCAGCAATCACCTCATGTGGCTGGATCTGCCGAACGAATCAGCGAATTTTGAAGAGCGCATGAATGGCGGCAAAAGCTTGTACAATGCAGCGGAGCTGAAGGAAATCCGGGCATTATTGCTTGAACTGAATGCTGCTGCCGGTGAAGCGAAGCAGGCAGGAAGAATTTCGCAAGACCAGCAGAAGAGCATCGGTGTCATCAGTTTTTACGGTGAACAGGTCAAGCGGCTTCAGCGGATGATCGACCAGGAACTGCGCTTGCCGCATCTGTCTGTCCGCACAGGAACGGTTGACCGATTTCAGGGAAGCGAACGGGATATCATTATTCTGAGCATGGTGCGCAATAACCATAACAAGCATGGCGATATCGGTTTTGCGAAAGATTACCGGCGGTTGAACGTGGCGTTGTCACGCGCCAAGGAATTGCTGGTGATGGTTGGCAGTTCTGAAATGTTCACGAAGCGCGCCAAACAGCCGGAAACAAGAACGATGTACAAGCACGTATTGGAAGTTGTAAAAAAGAAAAGCGGGTTGAAGATCTTAGAGAAGAGCAGGGGGTGAAGTTGTGGACAAGCTGATAGAAGAGCTGCGATTGAAGTTGATGGAAAATCCCGATGTGGTCGTTGTTAATGACCAAGTGTGGAAGCTGCCGATTGTTCTGTACGATGTCGGTTTTGACCGGGTCAAACGGTTAAAGATGGACATTTTAATGAAGATGCTGCTCCTTGCTTTTCAGGAAGCCGATATCCGCCGCGCCGCAACTTTATCCGACATGCTGTTTGTGGAAGAACTGTTCATCAGTGACTTGATCGAAAAGATGCAGGGCACAGGGCTGATTCAACTTCAAAAGCTGGGCTACAAGCTTACAGCTAAGGGGTATGACTACTTGGACAAAGGCATTTTTGAAGAAGAAATGGAAGGCGAAACGACCGTGATCGCTTTTAGTGCTGTCCATGACGAGTACCGCTTGGTTGCAGATCACGCGTATATAGAGGCGGAAGACAAGCTTCCGTTGTATCGTTATCCTGTAAAAGGGAATTTGAACAAAGCCCCGATGCAGCAGCTTCTCTCTAAAGAACCCGCTTTTTCTGAAGAAGATGGCTTTCAAGTTATCGTAACAGGCATTACCAGTTGCATCGAACAGGCTACGGAGTTTATTCCCTGCATCGAATTTCAGTTATATGACCGGCAGCAGGATATTTTTTATGCCCGAGTTTGGAATGGGATGATCGGCAGCTGGGATGCCAAGCTCGAAAAGCAGATTGAAGCGCGAGAAATTGTAAAGTGGAGAGAAAACGCGAACTTGCTCCCTAAATAATCTGAAAAAAACTTAAACTGTCATTTTCTGGGCAATTGGAGTAGAATAGAGTTTGTCATTCTTTTTACATTAAATTTACTTAAGTTTTATGACTTAACCTTAAAAACCCCTGACCCCTAATCCTCGTGAAGACCAATTAAGAGAAGGTGCAATATGAAAAAGATCAATCTAATGAAAAACGAAAAAATCAATAAGTTTATCCCGTTCTTTGTTCTGGCAGTAGTGATGCTGTGGATGAAGACCTACATTTCCCAGAAAACACAATTTAAATTGAATGTAGACGGAGCACTTCAGGAATTTCTGCTGATTCTTAATCCTCTTGGATCTGCCTTACTGTTGTTGAGTTTGTCGCTGTTCTTTAAAGGAACACGTAAATACCTGTCGCTTTTGGTGATTTACATAGGCATGTCAGTTCTATTATATGCAAATTTAGTGTATTACCGATTTTTCAGTGATTTTATCACCTTGCCGACATTGTTTCAAACACAGAATTTTGGTGATTTAGGCGGCAGTATAGCAACACTGATCCAGCCGACCGATGTTCTTTTCTTTGTAGATGTACTGGTGTTGGTAGCGTTGATGTTTGCTGCACGTACAAAAAAAGATCAGCGGACTTTCAAGACGAAAGCTGTCCTTCCTGTTGTTACGATTGCACTGGCTATTTCCTTCTTTAATTTGGCTTTGGCAGAAGCGGATCGCCCGGAACTATTGACCCGCGGTTTTGACCGGAACTATATCGTCAAGTATTTGGGAATGTACAACTATGCCCTCTACGATACAGTTGAGAGTTTGAAAGCTTCTTCTCAACGGGTATTGGCTGACAGCGATGACAATACAGAGGTATTGAACTATACTAAATCCAATTACGCGACGCCTAACGAAGAGTATTTCGGTGCAGCAGAAGGCATGAATGTCGTTTACTTGCACCTGGAATCATTCCAGACATTTTTGATGAATTACGAATTGCATGGAGAAGAAGTTACACCGTTTTTGAATTCCATGATCAATGATCAAAATACACAGTACTTCGATAATTTTTTCCATCAGACAGCGCAAGGAAAAACTGCTGATGCGGAGTTCATGCTTGATAATTCTTTGTACGGTTTGCCAAAAGGTGCGGCTTTCATAACAAAAGGCCAAAACACTTATCAGGCGGCACCAGCTATTTTGAAGGATAAAGGCTATACTTCAGCAGTATTCCATGGCAACAACGGCACTTTCTGGAACCGTTCTGAAATCTATAAATAGTTTGGATACGATCGTTTCTTTGATATCGAATCCTATCAGGGCCTTGAACAAGGTGATATGGCGGAGTACGGAATCATGGACAAACCGTTCTTCGAAAAGTCGGTACCTCTTTTAGAGTCACTGCCGGAACCTTTCTATACGAAGTTCATTACCGTAGCTCACCACTTCCCTTATAAAATGGATCAGGAGCTGACGACCATCGAAAAAGCCACAACCGGCGATTCAAGTGTCGATGATTATTTCCAGACAGCCCGCTACGCAGATGAAGCGATCGAGCAGTTCTTCACGCAGCTTGAAGAATCCGGTTTGGCCGACAATACCATGATCGTCATGTATGGTGACCATTACGGTATTTCCGATAACCACAATAAAGCGATGGCACAATTGCTTTCAAAAGAAATCACACCAGTTGAAAACACTAAGCTGCAGCGTGTACCGTTATTCATCCATGTCCCGGGCATGGAAGGCGGCATCAATCATACCTACGGTGGTCAGATTGATCTATTGCCGACGGTGATGCATTTGCTTGGAGTCGAGACCCAAAATTATATTCACTTCGGAACCGATTTATTGTCTGAAGAGCATGAAGAACTGGTGACTTTCCGAAACGGCGGTTACGCGAGTCCGGAAATCTACTCGATCGGCGACGTTTTCTATAATCCGGAAACCGGCCTGCCCATCGAAGAAGATCAGATGGAACAAGCGAAAAAACTGCAGGAGCACAACAGCTATGAATTGCAGTTGTCGGATCAGGTAGTCAATGGCGATTTGTTGAGGTTTTATACACCGAGCGAATTTACTCCAGTCAATCCATCAGATTACCATTACCAGGCGAACCCCGCTGACGTGGTGAAATAAAAAAGAGATGCACTGGAAACCGGTTCGGCCGGATTTCTGGGAGCATCTCTTTTTTTACATTTTATTTCGTTGAGAAGGTAGATTTTCGATTGATGGAGAATACTACCAGTAGCATTGGAGTAGAATGGAGGATGTTTGATGAGCGAAGAGAAAATGATCCGGTCTTTTGATGGAACGCAATTATTCACACGCAAAGACCAGGCCGAAAAGCAAAAAGCCATAGTGGTGATTGCCCACGGTCTGGCCGAGCATTTAGGGCGCTACGATGCGCTGGCCGAAACCTTGTTGAAGCATGATTTTACAGTTTACCGCTATGAACAGCGCGGTCATGCACGGTCAGAAGGCGAGCGGACTTTTTTCAAGGATTTTAATGAAATGCCGGACGATTTGAAAACCATTATGGATTTAGCGAAAGAAGAGAATTCGGGGCAACCGGTCTTTTTGATCGGCCACAGCATGGGCGGGTTCACGGCTGCAGCATTCGGAACGAAATATCCGGGACAAGCGGCCGGCATCGTATTGTCAGGTGCATTGACCCGCTATAATAATGAAATCTTTGGTCCGCTGCCAATGGATTTGCCAGCAGACACCTACTTAGACAACGAGCTTGGGGAAGGGGTGTGCAGCGATCCCGAAGTCGTCAAAGCTTATGGGGAAGATCCGTTGGTCGAAAAGAAAATTTCTGTTGGCCTCATCAATGAATTTGCTCCAGGCATCGACTGGCTGAAAGAACATGCCGCAAGTTTTGTGGATTCAGTGCTGGTGCTGCATGGCAATGAAGATGGATTGGTGGCTGAAAAAGATTCGCGGGACTTTTACGGGGAGATTGGTTCGAGGGATAAAACTTTGAAGATCTATGCTTCTTTAATGC
>JASLAI010000295.1 GCA_030147225.1 Planococcus sp. (in: firmicutes)
TTTGGTGAAAGGCGAAAGGCCAGGAGGAGAAGGGTGATTGCCCTGCGGCATGACAAAAACTTTATCAATGAGCTCTGGGATTTCGGTTACCAACAGTCTTTTGGCTTTTTCATCAAATACATGAATAGCTTTCGCGCCATCCAAGGAAGCCAGTACATCATTCCGTTTCTCGGGATTAAAAAGGTCATGGTTCAAATCAGTTCCGGTAATGGTAACCATATAATGTGGGGGTTTTGGATCCAGTTTTTGCAGAAACTTATAAAAATTATAGGCGTGGAAGCCGTGGACAATATCAGCATCTGGAAACGAGCGGATGACGTGGGCATCTGTCGTCGAAATAATTTCAATTTCTACTCCTGATTTTTCCAGGTTATCTGCGATGCGTTGAACGGTCACCGTATTTCCGCGAAGCTGCGGATAATTCGGCGAAGCTAAAACAATTTTCATTCTCTTCATCCTTTGATTCAACGATTTGAATATGCAAGCATTCCTGCTAGATTAAATTATCCTAAAACTAAGGGATTTTGTCACTTAACTTGTCTTTCTTTCATAAAAAAAGATTGCCGCTACGGCAATCTTTTAAGGTGGTGCTTGTGCTTTTTTATTGTTCAGCTTCGGCGCCCAATTCCTCGAGTCGCTTCAGCCTTGCCAGCAATGGCAAAGAACGCCATTACCGGCAAGGCTTCCAGCGCTTGTCGGAACTACACGGGCGCTTCAGCATTTCTGTATGTATTGGCGGGATTGTGTGGGAATCGAACCCACCGAGCCTGGCACGCAGGCCCCTCAGGGTTTTGAAGACCCAGGAGGACACCAGTCACCCATCCAACCCCAATTTTTTATTCGGGGACCTGTACAAGTTTATACCGAAAAAAAATTCTGTGCAAGAAAGGCGCCTGCATAAAAAACTTTAGGACAGTGCTTAGGCTTGAAACAGCTACAGCTGAAGCTTAAAGTAAAGAGAGAAGCCAATAAGAGAAGGCGTGTGAAGAAAATGGAAGAACGGTATTTTACTATCGGTATGGCAGGCCATATCGATCATGGCAAGACCAGTTTGACAAAAGCATTGACCGATGTCGATACTGACCGATTAAAGGAAGAAAAAGAACGCGGCATCTCCATTGAATTGGGGTATGCGCCTTTAAAGCTGGAAGAGAATCTGTTTGTTTCAATTGTGGATGTACCGGGGCATGAGCGGTTTATTCGACAGATGATCGCCGGAGTTGCCGGGATTGATCTGGTTGTGTTGGTAGTGGCAGCAGATGAAGGCATTATGCCACAGACAGAAGAGCATTTGGAAATCCTGCAATTTCTGGGTGTAGAACGCTGTATCGTTGCCATTTCAAAAATGGACCGAGTCGATGAAGTGATGCTCGAATTGGTGACAGATGATATCAAAGACAGGCTGTCCGGGACTATTTTTCACAATGCCCCTTATATTGCGCTGGATAGCCTGTCCGGCAATGGGATTAACGAGTTGAAACAGCTGATTTTATCGGAGCTGAAAACGATGAGTTTTCGAGATGCTTATGGCTCGTTTCGTTTGCCGATCGATCAGGTGTTTTCAGTCCAAGGGCAAGGTACAGTTGTCAGAGGCACAGTTTATGAAGGCATTGTCCGGAAAGCGGCACAACTGATGGTTTTGCCAGAAGGGCTTCCTGTGAGAGCGAGGCAGATACAAGTTCATCACGAGGAGCGTGAACTGGCGCGCGCAGGACAGCGGACTGCCATCAACCTTGGAGGAGTCGATCGGACAGCCGTGAAACGGGGAGATGTGCTGGTCGATTCGGGTCATTTTTTGGTGACGGATACAATCGATGTGGCTTTGCAGGTCATTGGGCGGAAATTTTCTCCGATCAAGCAACGGACAAGGGTAAAAATTCACATTGGCACATCTGAAGTGATGGGGAAAATTGTTTTTTTCGACCGCAAGGAGCTGAAGCAGACATCGGATGAGGTGCTTTGCCAAATTCGTCTCGATGAAAAAATAGTGGTGCGCCGAGAAGATCGATTTATTTTGCGGCGGCCAAGCCCAGTAGAAACGATTGGCGGAGGCTGGGTTATTCAGCCAAACGGTGGAAAGTACCGTTTTGGAAAAGATACCATCGATATGCTTCGCCAGCATCAGCAAGGAACGCCGCAGGATCTGGTGATCGATGCCTTAAGGAAATACATTCTTCTCGATCACCAGCAGCTGATGCAGCAGACTTCACTGGATGAACACACCTTAAAAGAAACCTTGTCAGTGGGGCTGGCTGCGGACGTCTGGTTGGAGGTCCCGCGTCAAGGCTATAGCTTAACCAAGACCTTCATTAAAATAAAAGATGAAGTACTGGAAAGGCTGCGGCTGTTTCACGAAGATTTCCCTATGCGGGTGGGGATGGGCAAAGCGGAGCTGATTCAAACTGCAAGCACTGGTTATCCAAAGTCATTGCTTGAATTCAGCCTGAATTTACTAGATGAACAACATGAAGTAAAACGATCTGGCCAATTTGTGGCTTTGGCATCTTTTGAGCCGCATCTGCCAAAGAAATGGCGTACCCGGATGGAACAGGTTATCGTGGCTCTAGAGAAGGATGGCTTCCAAGCGAAGAAGTGGGAAGACTATTTCGTCGGCACACCATTACCGAAGCCGGAAATTGCTGAACTTACGGCGTATTTGCTTGAGACTTCGCAAGTTTACCAATTAAGGGAAGATACCGTGATTCATCACAATGCATTTAAACAGGCCCTCGACCAGCTGCAAAAAAATACAGGTGCTTTTTTCGATTTGAAGCAAGCGAAAGATATCCTTAATTTATCGCGGAAAAACATGATTCCGTTTTTGGAACTGTTGGATCAGCTTAATTACACGAGACGGTCAGAAGATCAGCGTCACTGGATGGGGGACAAGATATGAAAGCATATTTGCGTCAGCTGCCGGCAGTCCATGAATTGCAGAAAGACCAGCGCTTTGATCTATTGAAACAGTCTTTTAACTTGGACGGTACCAGGCTTACCGATTTTCTGCAAAGGGAAGTCGGCATACTTCGACAGGAACTCCTGGCAGGGAAAGCCATCATTGATAGAGAGATTCCTGATTTCGCAGGAATGATTTTCGAGCGTACTGAAACTCACATCAGACAATGGCAAGGAGATCGTTTAGCGCAGGTGATCAATGCAACCGGAACCGTATTGCATACTAACTTGGGACGCTCCCGTCTAAGCCGGGCAGCAATTGCTCGCGTTACAAAAACAGCAGAGAATTATTCAAACCTGGAATATCGATTAATAGAAGGAAAACGTGGATCCCGCCACGACATTATCGAAGATTTATTGCTGGAAGCAACAGGCGCAGAAGCGGCAATGGTCGTGAATAATAATGCTGCGGCGGTATTTCTTATTTTAAGCGCTTTCGCCAAACAGCGTGAAGTCATTGTCTCCCGGGGGCAGTTGGTGGAGATTGGCGGCTCTTTCCGTGTGTCATCCATTATGGAAGAAAGCGGTGCCCATCTCGTTGAGATAGGCACGACCAACAAAACTCATCTTTATGATTACGAGCAGGCAGTAACTGATGAAACCGCCATGATCATGAAAGTGCATACCAGCAATTTTAAAATGATCGGCTTTACGGAGACGGTTGAGACTTCCAGACTGGCGGAATTAGCGGATGGGCATCCCGATGTCATCTTTTATGAAGATTTGGGAAGCGGCGCACTTTATGATTTTAAAAAGCATGGCATCGGAGACGAACCACTTGTCCGCGAAGTAATCGAAAGCGGAGTAGACCTCGTTTCCTTCAGCGGCGATAAACTGCTGGGCGGTCCGCAAGCCGGATTGATCGCCGGTAAAAAAGAATTGATCGACCGTTTGAAAAAGCATCAACTGGCGCGCGTATTGAGAGTCGATAAAATGACTTTAGCTGCGCTGGAAGAAACTTTGAAAAGCTATTTGGCTGGTTCTGAAAACATGATGGAATTGCCGACCGTACGAGATATTATCCGTCCTGCAGAAGAAATAAAAATTCAGGCGCAATCGTTCATTGACAGTTTGGACGAAAATACCAGCAAGTATCGCAGCTTACTTCAGGAAAGCACTTCCCAAATAGGCGGAGGAACCATGCCTGGCGTTGAAATACCTACCTATCTGGCTTCAATCACCCATGAGACCATGAGTGCCGAACAATTATCGGCGCAGCTCAGACAAGCCAAACCAGCGATTGTGGCACGTATCCAAGGTGAACGAGTATGCCTGGATTTCCGAACCATTGAAAGTGCGGAGATGGCAGCTTTACTGGAAGGTTTTTTAGCTTGTGAATAAAAAGGGGGAGAATTAGTGAAAATCCTAATAGCACCCGATTCATTCAAAGGAAGCATGACAGCGCTGGAAGCAGCTTTAGCTATGGCAGAGGGTGTTCGAGAAGCCAATCATGACAGCACGATAGTTTTACTGCCGGCCGCTGATGGAGGAGAAGGCACCATGTCTGCCCTTGTGGCAGCAACAGACGGGAAAATGATTGAAGCGATGGTCGAAGATCCGCTTGGACGGAAAATCACCGCCCGCTATGGCCTGCTTGGAGATGAACAGACGTGTGTTGTGGAATTGGCAGAAGCCTCAGGACTGACTCTTTTGAATAAAGCAGAACGAAATCCTCTCCGTGCTTCTACTTATGGCACCGGCGAACTGATTGCCCATGCATTGGATGCGGGCTGCCGAGAGTTTATAATCGGTCTTGGAGGCAGTGCGACAAACGATGCCGGAATTGGCATGATGCAAGCGCTCGGCATGAAGTTTCTGGATGCTGACGGTGTGGAACTTGGGCCAGGTACTGTGGCGTTGAATGGGTTATCAAAAATCGATCCCTCCGGTTTTGATAAACGCATTATGGAGAGCCGGTTTCTAATTGCGGGTGATGTCGAAAATCCATTGGTCGGCTCTAGAGGCGCTTCGGCCGTCTTTGGACCACAAAAAGGAGCAACACCGGAAATGGTCCAAACGCTTGATGCCATTTTAATGAATTTTGCAGATTTGGTAGAGCGTTTTACCGGAACGGCTCTGCACAATAAAAAAGGAGCAGGGGCTGCCGGTGGAGTGGGGGGCGCTTTTCAAGCATTCTTTTTAGGGGAGACAAAGCGAGGAATCGATGTGGTGCTGGATGCAATGAACTTTGAAGAGCAGTTGTTAAATGCTGACCTGATCCTGACCGGAGAAGGGAAAAGTGATAGCCAGACATTATCGGGAAAAGCACCGTTCGGCATTGCAGAGTTGGCCAATCGCCATGCTAAAAAGGTGATCCTGATTTCTGGAATGATCGAAGAATCGGACAGAGAAGAGCTTCTGCCTTATTTCACCGAAGTTCACGCGATTACGGATGACGGCATTTCACCGGAAGAATCCATGTCT
>JASLAI010000323.1 GCA_030147225.1 Planococcus sp. (in: firmicutes)
TTGCGCCAGCGATAGACGATATCGTCGAGCAGGGCAATGTATTGATCGTCATGGGGCATAAAGATGATTTGAAGCGCCTGGAGGATAAAGGGTTATAATAAATGGATCGGCCGGTTCCCATTTTGGAGCCGGCTATTTTTCTGGTTAAGTTAGCCGTTTACTGATTCACTATAGGGGAATGGTATTTGCAAGAAAAGGCGAAAAAACAAAAAAAAATGCAGGAAATGGAGAGGGAAAAATGAAAATTCGAATAGAATGGACGTATAAAATCCCTAAAGGCCAGGAAGCGGTTTTTTCTTCAAAAGAAATTCCGGCAGAGACAGCAATAGTAATTGCTGAAGATCTTGAACGTCTTGGCCGAGCAAAAAACCTTCATTTTGTAGATCAGTACGACAGCGGTTGGACTGTAAAGGAATTGAAGGCCTATTTGAAAGGAATTGAAACAGAGCCCCATAATGTGAATGTATATTTCGATGGCGGCTACGAGCGCACCGGAAGAAATGCAGGGATGGGCTGCGTCATTTACTACGAACAAAACGGCAAGTCATATCGGCTTCGGACCAATACAAAAATGGATGGACTAGCTTCCAATAATGAAGCCGAGTATGCAGCTCTTTATTTTTGTCTGCAGGAACTGGAACACTTAGAGATTCATCATCTGCCAATTGTGTTTAGCGGAGATTCCCGCATTGTCGTAAACGGCATGTCCAGCGAGTGGCCGGTGATTGAAGAACAGCTGATTCCTTGGGTAAATCGAATTGAAGAGAAAATAGCTGAAATGGGCATCCAGCCGGAATACAAATTAGTTCCGCGGAAAGCCAATGCAGAAGCTGATAAACTGGCGACGCAAGCCTTGAATGGAATCGTTATTTCAGCCGAAAGTGAAATCAGTGGTTAAAACTATAAAGGTATATTTAACTTATACGAAATAGAAAGAAAAAGAGGGAGAAACAGATGGTTTCTTCCTAATAAAGAAGACGTTCCAATATTTACATTTTATCGATTTAAAGCGGCCTAATACTTTCTGTTCAAATGTCAGAATAATCAGTTTTTCTATTGCACTAAAGGTTAATTTAGGTTATAAATAAATTGTACAATAACTGTGCAAAAACTACACATGAAGGAGAGGAAAAAATGAAAAAGATCTTAGTTTCATTCTCTGTCGCCGTGGCCCTTGTATTCTCGTTGCTCGCTTCTGGAGTTATGGCGGACAGCCATACCGCTAAAGTCAGAGTGGTTCATGCTTCACCAGATGCTCCTGCTGTCGATGTCTATGTCAATGGGGATTTAACGCTTGAAGAAGTGCCTTTTAAAGCAGATTCAGGTTATTTAGAGGTGCCGGCTGGAACACATGATGTAGAAGTTTTTGCAAGCGGAACTGAATACGCTGCAGGCGAAGGGGTATTACAGGCAGATTTGGCTGTAGAAGCTGGAAAAGCTTACACAGTCGCAGCAGCAAACTTGTTGGAATCGATTGAGTTTGTGGTTGCAGAAGACTCAATGGAAGTATCAGAAGGAATGACAAAAGTTCGGGTTGGCCATTTATCACCTGATGCCCCAGCAGTTGATGTGGGAGTAATCGGTGGAGATGCCTTGTTCAGTGGAGCTGAATTCCCAGGAATTACGGATTATGCAGAATTGGATGCAGGTACGTATGATTTGGAGATCCGTTTGCCGGACGGAACGCAGGTATTGCCGCTTGAAGGTACTGAGTTGGCTGCGAATACAGTCTATAGTGTCTTTGCGGTAAACACAGTGGATTCGCTGGAAGTGATTGCCTTGGTCGATTACGAAGCAGCTGGATCACCAGACGGTATGCCGACTACTGGACTTGGAACACCTGACCAGTCCCAGTCTATGTGGATGCTGCTTGGTGGAGCTCTAGTCCTTATCGGAGCCAGCAGCCTTGTTTGGAAGAGACGGTTTCAATAACAAGCTGCTGGCCATACCGGTTTTTTTCCTGCTGGCTGGCTGCCAGCAGCCTGTTGATGATGAAGTTAGCGTACGATCGGAAAATGTTGGATTCACGCTTGATGTACCGGCGGCTGTCAATATCCAGCAGCCGGCTCCTGCAGAAAATCCGATCAATGGGTTGAAGCGCACAGGTATACAACCTACTTCTCTAAAAATTCCCTCGATTGACCTGGAAGCAAACGTCCAGCATCTGGGGGTTACTGAGAAAGGTGAAATGGCTGTCCCGGACAATATCGAAGACGTCAGCTGGTTTTCTCCAGGATATCAGCCGGGCCAAAATGGCCGTGCTGTTATTGCTGGCCATGTTGATGGAGTAGAAGGGCCTGCAATTTTCTGGAATCTTTCTGAACTGGAGTTAGGAGACGAAGTGGTTGTTGAGAATAAAGATAGGACTTTGATATTCAAAGTTCATACAATGGAGTCTGTGCCACTTGATCTGGCAGATGTTTCACAGGTCTTTGGTTACACCTCTTCTCCGGAATTGGTGTTGATCACTTGTTCAGGCACTTACGACTTTGACCGGGGGACACGTGAAGAACGGTTGATTGTCTACGCGAATCTTATTAAAGAATAAATAAAAAATACCTTCTTATTCCTTGTTTCGGAATAAGAAGGTATTTTTTGGTCGCAGTTCAACTCAACCTGCTGGTGTCGGCAACTGTTTCAATAGATTCTCTGGAAGTCTGGTAAGAAATGATGCGGAGCAATTGTTCTGCCATTTGATGAGGAGTAAACTTGTATCCGCCGTTTACCCATTCGATTATAAGGCCAAACAAGGCATAGGCGTTGTAGCTGCTCAGCAGGCTGCGGTCAATTTTTGCCTCTGGCATGGCTATAGCCAAATCATTTTGGACGAGCTCTTTCAGCACTTGGCAAATGCGATTTTGAAAGCCGGGAAGGACATTGGAATTGATGATGATGGTATAGAAGCGGGAATAACGTTCAACATGATCAAAGATTTTAATGGAAGAAGATGACATCTGGCTAATCTCAAAATTCTTCATGGTTTTATAGGGCTCTCGGTAAGAGTCGATGAGGTCCTTAAGAATGTCTTCAATCAATTCTTTCAATAATTCTTCCTGTGTGGGGTAATGCTTATAAAAAGTTCCACGATTTAGATTTGCCAGCTGGACAATTTCTGTAATTGTGATGCTTTTGAATTCTTTTTCATCCATCAGGTAGATTAATGCTTCTTTTAAAGCGTTTTTTGATTTGTCGATTCTTCGGTCTTTTTTCATCAGCACGACCCCGCTTTCGTATTTGTTTTGCGAAACTGCACAAAATCAAATTCAGGTGTTCATTATTCAACATTCCACCAGGAATTTGCTGATTGTTATCTAAAGTATAGGCCAATATACTTGGGGTGTATAGATGAAAGCGTTTTAGTACGCTGCAAAATAACCGGCAGAAGAGGAGACTTATAAAATGAAACTAGAGGGAAAAGTAGCCATCGTAACAGGGGCGGCATCAGGCATGGGGAAAGCGATTGCGGAACTGTACGCTAAAGAAGGCGCAAAAGTAATCGTTTCGGATATTAATGAAGAAGGTGCAGTAAAAGTAGCGACGGACATCACCGAAAATGGCGGCAGTGCAAAAGCTGTTAAAACGAATGTTGGGGATGTCCAGGAAATTGAAGCAATGATCGATTTGGCAGTAAGTGAATACGGAACTTTAGATATTCTGGTTAATAACGCGGGCATTATGGACAACTTTGAACCGGCAGGGGAAATCGAAGATGCAAAATGGGAACGCATCTTCTCAATAAATACAATGAGTGTCATGCGGTCAACACGCAAAGCTTTGCCAATTTTTCTGGAGAAAAACAAAGGCGTCATTGTCAATATTGCTTCAGCAGGCGGTCTATATGGAGCCCGCGCAGGAGCAGCTTACACGGCTTCGAAGCATGCAGTAGTCGGTTTTACGAAAAATACTGGCTTCATGTATGCAAAAGAAGGAATCCGCTGCAACGCGATAGCACCAGGCGGCGTAGAAACCAATATCAGTTCATCCATGACTTCGATCAGTGAGGCGGGAATGGGACGTATACAAGCCGGGCTGGCATTAAACCCGCGCAATGGCAAATCAGAAGAAATCGCAAAAGTGGCTTTGTTCCTTGCCTCTGATGACGCAAGCTTCGTCAACGGTACAGTCGTAACTGCTGATGCCGGTTGGACTGCCTATTAAATAAACCAATTGAAATTCCGTTGCATATTTTAATGCAGCGGAATTTTTTTGTGCTTTTAATTGTGCCATTCAGAGAAGACAAAAAAAAGTACTGAAGCTTTACATATTTTGAAAAAGGTGTAGAATCCTATAATGTACAATTTACAGCCGCTTATTTCATAGCCGCACTTTTAGTCTTACCGTCGCTAGAAATTGGGTGCATTAACAGATTATTTTATTTGCATTTATCCTGCAGCAAAAATTCAAAATTTATTAAAGAGTAAGG
>JASLAI010000387.1 GCA_030147225.1 Planococcus sp. (in: firmicutes)
ATCCCGCATTATGCGTATAGCTTGTTTGATCGTTTCGGATCGCTTCGATTGCTGCTTTTTTAACAGCTTCAGGGGTTGGGAAATCAGGCTGTCCGATTGTTAAGTTGATAGCTCCCGGATAATCAATCAATTGATTTGAAAACTGGCGGATGCCCGAAATTTGAATTGATTCGATCCGGTTATTGATAGGAATGCTCATGCAGTGACAACCTTTCTATAAATAAAAATCTTCGTTATTCGTAAAGTCCCGGCAGCCATAAAGACAAGGCAGGAATGAAGGTAATAATCAGCAGACAGACAACCATCGACAATAGGAACGGCAGAACCGCAAAAGCGATGCGTTCAAAGCGGACCCCGCCGACACTCGAAGCCACAAACAGATTGACGCCAAGCGGAGGTGTAACAAAACCGATTGCCAGGTTGGCCACGAGAATAACGCCAAAATGAACCGGATCCACCCCCACCATCACGACAATTGGCAACAATATCGGTGTCAGGACGACTAATGCCGATATGGTATCGATGAACATTCCCACTACAAGCAACAGTAGATTGATCGCCAGCAGAATCACTAATGGATTAGTCGATAGGGCGGTCAAGTAATCGGAGATTTCACCCGGTATCTGTTCGATGGTCATGAAATATGCAAAAGACACCGATAAGCCAATGATAATCATGGTTGTGGCATTGATAACGATTGCCTGCCTGAAGCTTTCATAAAGACCTTTCCAGGATAATTCCTTATAAACGAATTTGCCGATAATTATAGCATACACTACAGCTACAACGGCGGCTTCTGTCGGAGAAAAAATTCCACCATAGATTCCTCCAAGAATGATGACC
The DNA here is from genome assembly GCA_030147225.1 of Planococcus sp. (in: firmicutes). Classification (GTDB taxonomy): domain Bacteria; phylum Bacillota; class Bacilli; order Bacillales_A; family Planococcaceae; genus Planococcus. The sequence continues at coordinate 844 of JASLAI010000387.1, forward strand.
GGAATCAGCAATGCCCATTTCGCATCCCAGAAGGTTTTCAGGACATCTTTGAAATCAAAGCTTGACGCTTCTCCCGGCTCAGGTTTATAGCCTCGTTTTTTGGAAATAATATACGCGGTCAACAGCAAGCCGGAGCCAATGATCAATCCTGGAATAATGCCTGCTAAGAACATGCTTCCGACTGAAACACCACCGATAACCCCATACAATACAAATGGAATACTTGGTGGAATAATAACGCCAATAGAACCCGCAGACGCAGCAACAGCTGAAGCAAATCCGCCATCATAGTTGCGCGCGATCATTGCTGGAATCATAAAACCGCCAATGGCCGCAACAGTCGCTGGACCTGAACCGGATATCGCTGCAAAAAACATACAAGCTACGATTGTCACCATGCTGAGTCCACCAGTCATCCATCCGACCAAAGCCGAAGCGAATGCCAACAGCCGCTTGGATACACCGCCTTTACCCATAAGAATTCCCGCTAGCATAAAGAAGGGAATTGCCAGCAATGGAAACGAGTCCAAGGAAGTAAACGCTTTTTGAGTGATGATGCTCAGCGGCAAAGTCGTACCGAAATAAATAGCGGTCAAAGCTGAGACTCCTAATGCAATCGCAATCGGCACACCAATTAATAGACAAATAAATAATGTACCGAATAACAGAGCTATTGTCATACTGGAAGGTCCCCTCCTTTATGCATCTCGTAATCGCCCTGCCAAATTTTGATCAATTGTTGGATCAACCTGATACACATCCCAATCCCGCCAAGCGGAATCGCTAAAAATGGAATCCACATCGGCAATTGCATTGCAGGAGTGACTTGGCCGTTGGAAATACTGCTCAGTACAAGATCTGTTCCGAAATAGGCCAGAAACAAAGCCATTGCAAACCAAATTGCCAACGTAATCGTTTCTAAAATTTTTCTGGGCAATCCTTTAAAACGCGTAATAAAAGCCTCCACACGAATATGTTCACGCAATTTAACGGCGTAGCTTGCCCCTATCCACACTTGGAAAATATGGATATAGCGAGCCATTTCTTCTGTCCAGCTTGGAGCGTTGGAAAAAACATATCGTCCAACCACCTGCCCGAAGATTAAAGCCACCATAACCACCAAGGTCAGGACCAGAAAAGCTTCTTCCGCCTTCTCAAACTTCTTGATCATTGTTGCACTTCCTTTCGTAAAACTTCAATCTGCTGTGCTTTTCCCCAAGCGGAATAAAAACTACGGAAAATGAAAAACCAAGGAATTTCTTCCTTGATTCTTCAACTGTCTTTTAGTTTATTCTTCATTTGCCGCTAATGCTCGGTCGATTACGTCTCTTCCGATTTGATCTTCGTATTTTGTATAAACAGTTTCTGCCGCTTCACGGAATTCTGCGCGTTGCTCATCGGTCAAATCGTTGATCTGCATGCCTTCTTCTTCCAACTGGGCAAGGAATTCGCCGTCCTGCTCTTGAGCCAATTCACGCTGTTCGGTACGGAATTCTTCAGAAGCTTCTGTAATAATAGTTTGAAGATCTTCCGGAAGGCTGTTATAGAAATCATTGTTCACCAGCAACGCAGTAGCTGCGTATACATGTCCGGTCAACGTTAAATAATCCTGCACTTCATAAAATTTGTTGGTGTAGTAAAGGGAGATCGGGCAATCCATCGCATCGTAAGTGCCTTGCTGGAGTGCTGTATAGAGTTCACCGAATGCAAATGGTGAGGCGTTTGCGCCAAAAGCGTTAAATGTATCGGTATGCAACGGACTCTCCAACGTTCGCATTTTCAATCCTTCCATGTCTTCCGGAGATTCAATCGGTCCCCGGTTATTGGAAACATGGCGGAATCCGTTTTCACCGAAAACCAGGCCTTTCATGCCATTGTTTTCAAGGTCGGCCATCAATTCTTGGCCGAGTTCACCGTCCAACGCACGGTAAGCGGCTTCATTGTTATTAAAAAGGAATGGCAAATCAAACACTTGGAACTTTTCGTTGAATGAGGCCATTGCTGCTACAGCTGGAATCGTCATTTCAACATTTCCCAATTGAACTGCTTCAATTGCTTCCCTGTCAGAACCGTATAGTTGGCCATTCGGATACAACTCAACCTTTAAACGACCATCTGATTCTGATTCCAGCTTCTCTTTAAAAGCCTCTGCTGCAATATGCGAAGATTGTTCTTCCGGCACCAGGTGTGCAAGGCGGATTGTATATGTATCTTCCCCAGTTCCGCCATCTTCTGTAGTTGTGGTTCCACTGTCCGGTCTTCCGCAGGCTGAGAGAATAACTAGTGAGATAAGAAATAGTCCGAGTAATTTTTTCATAGTTCCTCCTGTTTGATGTATTTCAGCAGTCGGCTTTCAATATTGTCCAAATGAGTACTCAACTGCTGTTTGGCTTTGGCTATATTGCCCTCTTCAATTGCATAAAAAATGGATAAATGCTCTTCATAAGCTTTTTTTGCGCTGTCGGCAGCGGTATCAGATAACAATAAAAATGCACGGCTCCCTCCACTGTTGATGCCTTTTATCATCTCTTTCAAACGGTTATTTTCATGGTTCTGGTACAGATAGGAATGGAATTCCTGGTCCAGATCCATAAATTCCACCACATTCTTTGCCTGTACGGCTCGAAATTGGCGGTCCACATTTCGCTTGATTTGCTGCATGACAGGCTGTTGATCTGCCTTCGACAGATTTTCAAGACCATGGATTTCCAATAATCGGCGAAGCTCCATAATCTCTTTGACGTCTTGGAAAGTAAAGGCTGCTACTACTGCAGGCTTCGGTTTTCTTAATTCGATAAGCGCATCAACAGCCAGTCTTTTCAAAGCTTCCCGCAAAGGCGTCCGACTGATGCCAAGTTCCAGAGCAAGCTTTTCTTCAGGCAACTCCTGACCCGGTTTCAATTTTCCTGTAATGATCATTTTCTTAATGTACTCATAGGCCTGATCTGCCAGCGTGGATTGCTTTTTGATTTTCTCCATAATTCCTCCCCTCTACATAAATAATTCATACAGTGTATACTGTATACAGAAAGTATAGAATACACAGATTAATTTGTATATATAAAATCAAAATTTTCCAACAACTTAATCATTAAGGAATTACCAGCCTTCCCATGGAACTATTTC
>JASLAI010000394.1 GCA_030147225.1 Planococcus sp. (in: firmicutes)
CAGCAATCAGGAACAGATGATTCAACAGCTTCAAACCTTCGATTCTTCGGCAGCGGATAAATACCCGGCTTTCATAAAAGAAATCAGCCGCCTTTATGAATTATCGGAACGCTTTTTTTTCCCGGTTACTTTCCAATCTTGGCGCGATTACCTTTCACCGTCTCTCGGCTTCGCACTTTTTCAAGTTCGACCGGCAGAATCCATGCATCATTTTTTTCAGCGCTATTTTAAAGATCCCATACTTGTTCAGGCTTTCGACCGCTATGCAACATATATCGGCTCTTCTCCCTACCGGGCACCGGCCACTTTTTCAATGATTGCTTACTTGGAGCTGGTTGAAGGAGTTTATTACACAAAAGGGGGCAACACGGGCATTGCAAAAGCATTTACTGAAGTGGCCCAAAAATCCGGTGCTCAATTGAACACCAATGCGGCAGTAAAAAAAATTCTTACCGACAATGGTAAAGCCCACGGCATCGTGCTTGAAGATGGATCCCAAATTGCTGCGGACTTGGTCATTTTAAATGGAGATCTGCTCTCAGCATTTCCTGAACTGGTCAATGAAGCGGAGCGCCCATCTTTATCTGATGCTAAGGTTGCCGCATTCGAACCGTCGATTTCGGCATTTGTTATTACTGTCGGCTTAACTGAAAGACTTCAGAGCCTCCAGCACCATAATGTCTTTTTCTCCTCGGATTACCGAAAGGAGTTTAATGATTTATTTGATGCTTCAGTTTATAGCGAAGAGCCGACAGTTTATATCAGTAATTCTTCTTACACGGATCCATCGGTCTCTCCTGATGGCGACAACTTATTCATCCTTGTCAATGCACCCGCTCTGACAAAAGAAGGACACCTCCAAATTGAACCAGAAGCCTATAAAGAACGTATTTATGACTTTCTTTTAAGCTATGGAGTCGATATTCGCAGCCATCTTGCGGAAGAAAAAATCTTTACTCCCGCTTTTATCCGAGATAAATTCGGCTCTTTCCGCGGCGCCTTATATGGCCCTTCATCCAACCGACCGAAAGACGCATTTCTGCGTCCGCCAAATGCCAGCCGTGATATCCGAAACCTGTATTTCGTCGGCGGCAGTACACATCCCGGCGGCGGATCGCCCATGGTCGTATTGAGCGGCTTGAATGTAGCAAATAAAATCATTGAAAAATTTAAAAAGACACTTCCATCATGACGAGGAAGTGTCTTTTACAAGTTAAGAGCAGATGTGAGCTAAGCCTGTCTCCGCTTATTGTCTTAAAGACAGGCTAATATGGCTTGCTTTGATTCTTCTGGTACGTAATGCTTTTCGCGGAAGACATTGTATTGCTTCGATCGGATAGTCACAAGAATTTCACGGTATACAAGCGCGGCTCCTTTGACAGGAACCCGTGAAGACAACGGATAATCATGTATAGTCTCAAAGGCTTTTTTGTAGTGGAACTCGGCTTTTGATGCCAGCTCTTCCCAAACTGCAATGAATTGCGGGGTGACGATGCCGGAACGCAATTCGTCTTCGCACAATTCGTATTTACCCATGATATCTTCAGGCAAATAAATTCTGCCCAATTTCAAATCCTCTCCAATATCACGGAGAATATTGGTTATCTGCATGGCGTACCCTAGCGATATTGCACCTTCTTTTAGGATGCCTGTTTTACCCGGAGCCAAAATCGGCAGCAGCATCAGTCCCACAGTGCTTGCCACATGGTAACTGTAATTCAACAGTTCTTCCATCGTGCGGTAGCGATTGATGGTCAAATCCATTTCCTGTCCTGTAATTAATCCTCTAAAAGCCTCGACGTCCATATCGTAATTTCTAAACACATGCGACAATGCTACCCACATCGGGTTTTCAGAGTCATAGGCCCCGGTCAAGAAATGGTCAAACTCGTTTTTGAATTGTTCAAGTTCTTCTTCGGAATTAATCCCTTCATCTACAATATCATCTACTGTCCGGCAAAACGTATAGACAGCCCAAACAGCTTTTCGCTTCTCTTTAGGGAGTAAGGAAAACGCTTTGTAAAAGCTTTTTGAATGTGTAGCGATGACTTTTTCACAGGAGGTATAAGCATCTTTCAACTTCATTATGCACTGCCCCTTTCCTTTGCAAAATCGCCTTGGATTTGCTCTGCCAGCAGCTTTGCACCTTGCATGACAATTGGTATGCCTCCTCCGGGATGGACTGAAGCGCCAACTGCATATAGGCGATCCGTTTTATAGGGTTTGACTTGGGGACGGAAAACACCTGATTGGAACAACGTTGGACCGATTCCGAAACTGCCTCCTTTAAACAAGCCGAAAGCTTCTGCTTCTGAAGGCGTACGGACTTCCATCCATTCGACTGCTTCCCTGAAATCCGGAAAAGCCAATTCTTCCATGCGATCAATGATTCGATCAATCCAGGCGGTATCATTCGCCCAGTCGATATCTGTTCCGGATGGGACTGGAACTAATACATATAGAACACCTTTGCCTTCAGGAGCCAGCGAATCATCTATTTTCGAAGGGTGGAATGTATAAATCGCCGGGTTTTCGGTCTTCTGTTTCTTTACAAATACATCGTCCATATGATCTTTGTAACTGTCGCCAATGAAAAATTGATGGACATTTCCTTCTTCGTATACCTTGTTCAATCCGAAATACAATAAGACACATCCCGAAGAGGCAGTGTAGCTCCGTTTCTTCTGCTCGGGCAATACTTTTTCAATTCCAGGAAAATCCCCATTATAGACAATCGCGTCAAATGCTTCGAAACCTTCTGCTGTTTCAATCCCTTTTGCTGTCTTGTTTTCTGTAACAATCCGTTCAACCGTGCAATTTTTTTTGATCGTCAGGTTGCTGCGTGACCGCAGTGCCTTTTCCAATACTGGAATAAGACTTCCATAGCCGCCTTTTAAATAATATACCCCATGTTCGTGTTCACTGAAAGGGACAAGCGAATACATGGCGGGGGCACGGAATGGATCTCCACCGATATACAAAGACTGGAGAGAGTAGGCTAATTGCAGCCGCTCATCCCGGAAATAATTTGATGTGAGTTTTTTAACAGACTGCTGCGGCTTCAGCTTCATTAATTTTTT
>JASLAI010000006.1 GCA_030147225.1 Planococcus sp. (in: firmicutes)
ACAGAAATAATTAATTCCCGAGCCTTATTCTTTGGAGCTGTTTTTAACTGCTTCAAGAGTCGCGCCAGCTCTAATTGGCTGAGCGTTGCCTGCTCTTGAAGGTCTGCCTGGTTTGCTGAACTACTTTGCGAGATCAGGTTATCAATGACCGATGCTGTCTTCAGGCTCCCTGCTTGAAGAACCCTTTGTGCTGCATCGACAATTGGCGCAGCTTGTTCAAATAGCCGGTATGATTTTTTCAGCACATTATGAGCAGCTAAATTTTCAGGTAAACGAATAATGGTGTAACGGGTCTTACTTGTTAATGAGACGCTTTCCACAATCATTTCTGCCAACCGGGCAACAGCTTCCGTGAGATTACGGGGTTTTACGGCCTGTTCCGAAGAAACCATAACAAAGGTGCCAACATCATAGCGTCTCGCAGCTTCAGCTAGATTTTTTGTGCCAAAGACATTTCCATATAACGACTCGACTGCTTTTTCTTCCGTAACATAGATCTGCTGCTTCCCGGCTGTATGGTAAATAATATCGGGCATGTGCCTTCCAACGATTTCGAAAAGCCTTTTTTTATCCTGGATATTCAAGAGAACGGGAATGATTTCTGTATGCCTTTCCAACAATTTCTGCACCTGCTGCTCAATCGCAGAAAGGGATTGTGGTTCATGCCCAATCAATAAAATCCGGGATGGTTGAAATTGAACAAGCTGATGGCTAATTTCCGAACCGATCAGCCCACCGGCCCCTGTTACCATGACAACTTTCCCCGTCAAATGCGGAACTGTTTGTAAGACTGCCTGTTCAATTTTTTCTTCAATATTTTCAAATCCCAGCAATACAAAGGTACGTAAATGACGAAAAATGACAAGGAAAGGCATAAGAGAGCGATGAAAAATTCCGAGTAGTCGTTGTTTGGCCATCTTCATCCTTATTCTTCCTTTCCTGTTAAACCTGCTGAATTAACTAGTGTAATTATGATAATAGTAATTTTCTTTATTCATCGGGTAATTATTTAAGACAACGCCTAAAATTAACGCTTTTGCAGTTGCTAAAGAATCCCTCGCTTTTTCGACACTTATCTTTTCGGATTTCCCAGTGTTAACCACCAACACCGAACCATCGCATTTGTGGGCAAGAATTTTAGAATCCGTTACGGATAAAATTGGCGGTGAATCGAAAAGGACATAATCGTACAATTCGCGCATTTCTGCCATCAATTCATCCAAAGCATCAGACTCGAGCAATTCAGCAGGGTTTGGAGGAATTTGCCCACTCATCAGCAAATCCAAGTTCTGAATGCCGCTCGCTTTTACTGTTTGTTTTAATTTTCCTTTTCTCAACAATAAATTCGATAGTCCGATATTATTGCCCAATTGAAACGTCCGATACAAAGTAGGACGACGCATATCCGCATCGATCAGCAATACCTTTTTACCGGTTTCAGCAAAAACAATAGCCATGTTTGCTGCAGTCGTTGACTTCCCTTCTTCCTTCGAAGCAGAAGTAAATAAGATGACTTTCGAGTCCAGTTCTGGAGTCGAAAAGTTGATATTCGTTCGAATGGTCCGGTATTGTTCAGCCGCAATTGATTGCGGATTAGTACGAGCCACCAATTTTCGCGGCATTAACCGCTTTGTCTTTTTCATTGTCCGCATGTACATCCTTCTCCAATCTGTTTGTTAGATTTAATGGTTTTTCCATTTTTAAATTGCTGTCTACCGGACTGACGACACCCAAAATTTGAAGCCCAGCCATTTCTTCAATATCTTCTTCAGTGCGCACTGTAGTATTCAGTTGTTCCAATATGAGGGTAATACCTACCCCAAAAACCAAACCGACAATTGCGCCAATGGCCATGTTGAAAACCGGATCGGGACGAATCGGCTTAGCAGCTGCTCCCGCTTCCGCTGCAGCCAAAATGCTGACATTATCAACTTTCATCATTTGCTGAATTTCTTCTTGGAAAATCTGTGCCGTTGTATTAGCAATCAGCACTGCCTGTTCCATAGAAGAATCTTCAACGGACAAACTGACCACTTGTGAGCTTTCAATATTGTTGACGGTAATCCGTTCCGTCAATGATGCCACCGAATCATTTAATTTCAATTCCTCAATGACATTGCCCAAAATTGCCGGACTTTTGATGATGACGTTATATGTTCCAATCAGCTGAAGATTGGTATCAATATCCAAGCTTTCGAAGTTCTGGCTGCCCGTTGTGTTTTGGTTAATCAGAATTTGAGTGGTTGCTTGGTAGACTGGTTTCATAATGGTGTAGCTTGCTACAGCACTGAACACAATAAAAGCCAAAGTGACAAGAATAATCAATGCTTTTCTCTTCTCCATCGCTTTCAGAAATTTATTCAGATTGAATGTACTTTCCATAATAGAATCCTCCTAAGGTTTGTGCTTCATAATTTACATCTTAGAAGGTGAAGGTTAAAAAGACGTTAAATAATCTAAAAATTCCAATAAAATAGAAAACTTTATAGAAAGATTCCAAATTTTACTTTCCTCTTGCTTTTATCATCTTTTGAAACTGCTCCTGTTTGGCGATTCCTTCAAAGAACTACAAGCGAGAAAAGCTTAAGCCAAATGATGTGTCGACGCAAAAAAAGCATTCGGCTTATGCAAGCCGAATGCTTTTTACTCTAATATGAATTTGTAGCCAAAGCCCCGCACTGTCTGGATAAAGCGTGGGTTGGCTGGATCTGGTTCGATTTTTCTCCGCAAATTACTGATATGCACTTTGACGGTCTGCAAATCACCTTCAGAATAATAGCCCCATACTTGATCATACAATTGTTCAGCGGTCCACACCCGATTTGGCGTCTGGGCAAGCAGCAGCAATAACTGAAACTCTTTGTGGTAAAGCTTTATTGGATTTCCTGCAATATAGAGTTCGCGGGCATCTACATGTATGTGTAAGTCGTTGTACTTCAGAATGGTCAATTGATCTTCCTCATTGCTCTTCCAGCCGTTTCTCCGAAGAATCGCGCGGATGCGGGCTTCAAGTTCATTAAAATCAAAAGGCTTGGTGATGTAATCATCGCCTCCAGCCTCGAGTCCTTGAATTTTATAAACCAGCTCTTTTCGATAGCTGACAAAAAGAATCGGCAAAGTGGTTTTCAAGCGGATTTTTTCACATACTTCCAATCCATTCATGCCGGGCATTTCAACATCCAGTAAGATAAGATCCGGTTTTTCCCGTTCCAACAATTCAAGGGCTTGAAAACCATCTTCAGCCTGTAGAATGCCATAACCTTTCTTAAGAAGAAACAAACGCATCAATTCACGGATTCCATCGTCATCTTCTACAATCATTACGGTGGCAGCATTCATCTGTTTTCCTCCTATCCATTAATGAAAAATCACTGGCAATACAATGATAAAGACGCTTCCTTTATCTTCTGTGCTATCGGCCCATATTTGTCCTTTATGCGCCAAAATGATTTCTTTTGCAATGGCTAAACCGAGTCCGCTTCCTTTATAACCAGGAGAACTGTCTACCTTATAAAAACGGTCAAAGATATGTGGCAATGCCTCTTGATTAATTCCACAACCATTGTCGGCGATTCGGATCACCAGTTCTCCATCAAACTCTTCTTCACTCAATAAAGCCTCTTCGTTATTTTTAGCCATTACTTTAGCAGACAGCATAATCGTTCCTTCTTCAGTAGAAGTATGCTTGATGGCATTCCATTGAATATTGGAAATGACTTGGTCAATGCGATCCAAGTCAATAGCCAACAGCGCTTCATTGATGCCATCCGGGTTTTCGATTCCAAGGAATTCAAAGGTTCGTCCGCTCTGAGTCACATCAGAAGCCATCGAATCTTTAAGGCGTTCCAGCCAAGCCTGCAGCTCCCTTTCCTCAAACCTCAAGGTCATATTACCAGATTTATACTTCGTCAACTCCACAAGATCTTCTGTGAGTCGCTCAAGAAGCAGCAGCTTTTTATGGATCATATCCAAATACCGAGGATTATTTTCTTCAATCAAGCTTTCTTTAACAGCCTGTATATAACTGTGGATCAGTGTAATCGGTGTTCCCAGCTCATGTGATATCGCTGATAGCATTTCGTTTCTCGACTTCTCAATCTCCTGAATTTCATCATTGACCGTCAGTAAATTCATATTCGTGATTTCTAGTGCCATTGTTCGCTCTTTGACGTTACGCTCAAGAAAATAGTTCAAGTTGGTAATTTCCTGCGTTAAGCTGCGCATATCCGCTAATGTCCCAATACGCAATAAAAACTCCTCTTTGTCACAGGGCTTCAGCAAATAATCATTAGCTCCTGCTGTGAAAGCCTCTTTTTTCTCACGCAATCCATCTGTGTGGGACAGCATGAGGATCGGCAATTCTGTCAGCGTATAATCCAGACGGATGCGCCGGCATAATTCATCTCCTGTCATGTCCGTTAAGCTGCTGTCCACTACAATCAAATCCACTGGTTTAGATCCCATCAGTTGAATCGCTGCATTTCCACTCTCTGCTCCAAAAGCCTGATAGCCTGCAGACAGCAACTGGCGCAAGAGAACCAGACGGTTAACTTCTTCCGATTCGACGACAAGGATATGCAGCTTTCTTTTAGTGGACCGCTGTTTCAACATAGAGGCGGCCAATTGGGAGGCGCTCAATTCCTTAATTCCCGATTCAAAGTCAGTAGGGGATTTCACCATCAACTCCTCTTCATAAATCGGCAAAGTAAAACTGAAAGTTGAACCTGTTCCTACGTGTGAACGCACCTTCATCGAGCCGCCTTGGAGTTCAATAAGATTTTTGGCGATTTTCAGCCCTAAGCCTTGATTTTCCGGAGGCTTCTCCAACCCATCGTTCCATTCAAACAACGCAGGAATTCGGTTTTCTTGTATACCTGAACCCGTGTCACTCACTGATATTTCCAATTGATTGTTTAATTGAATGGCCGATACAGTAATCTCACCTTGGTTGGTATATCTGATGGAATTGTCGACCAGGTTGCATAAAATTTGCTGAAGCCGTTCCGGATCCGCCAGTACTTTTGGCAGCGATGTCGAAACCGTGTGATAAAGCTTGATTGACTCTTTCTGCAATAGTGGGCGACACAGAGAGAGAGCGTTGTCGCATACCTCATCAACCGCAATCGGTTCTACATGAAGAGGCACAGGTGCCTGCATGGTTTTCGAAGAATCCAGAATATCATTGACCAGATGTGCCATATTCTTACCGCTGGCCACCAGCTCATTTAATTGGTTTGATATTAAAGGCGACATTTTTCCTGCGGCAGATTCCTGAAGTGATTCCGCAATGCCGATCATGCCATAAAGAGGCGTACGCAAGCCATTGGAAGTATATGCCAATAGTTCATCTTTTCGCTTGTTAGCATTTTTTAACATTTCAATCTCAGTTCGCTGTCGATCTTTTTCCTGGCGATCCAGCTGTTCATTCTTTTCAAGGTTTGCTTTTTCTTTTTCAAGCAGTGCTTTGGCAATAAAAAGAAGAACTAACCCATTGCTCAGATATAGTACGAATTGCAAAAGTTCTACATAGGGTAAGA
>JASLAI010000008.1 GCA_030147225.1 Planococcus sp. (in: firmicutes)
AGCAACAGTCAATTTATCTGAGTATACCGTCAGTATTGAATTTTCTGCATACTATTGCAGGATTTCCTGCATGCTAGTATACTTTAGAAAAGTAAATGAGTGCGTTCTTTAGGTGGAGGCGTTAAATATGCAGGATTTACTGCGAAGTGTGTCTAATTCTTATCCGGAATTTAGTTCAGGCCAAAAAAAGGTCAGTGATTTGTTTTTTAAAGAGCCCATTTTTTTAGCTTTTTCTTCTGCTCTCGAAGTTGGCCGGCGAGTGAACGTCAGTGAATCGACAGTAATCCGCTGGACACAAAAACTTGGTTATAAAGGATATGCGGAATTTCAACAGGTTGTGCAGCGAAAACTGGCTGAAGAACGCTTGGATAAGGCAGAGCAGAAAATTCCGGAACCTGTTGCGGACCAGTCTTTTTTGGAAAATTTACTAGATGCCGACATTTTAAGTATCGTTAAGCTGAAAAAATCGATAAACGAAGATAAACTTCTTCAAGTTGTCGATAATATCAGCCAGGCAAAGCATGTTTACGTCACCAGCAATTTTTTTGATTATGGTATAGCCCATTGGTTCGCCAACTGGTTGAATCTTGCACTTAACCATACTGAGATGATGTACCCTTCAACGGATGAATACTATACCCAGCTCTCCAAACTGGAGAAAGGCGACCTGGTGATTGCTTTTGTCTTTCCCCGCTATACAAGAATCGTCATCGATACATTGAGAAGCGCGAAAGCACAAGGAGCGGAAGTGGTCGTTTTAACTGATTCTGAAGAATCACCAGCCTGTGATTATGCAGACTATATTCTTACCGTATCTGTGAATTCGAATTTAAGCATTGATTCGTACACCTCAGTCCATGCACTTTTAACTTCGATTATGCGATTTGTATATGTCAAAGATCAGGTCAAAATAAATCGGAATTTGGCGAAGGTCGAAGCTGTGTACAAAGAGCGAAATCTTTTTATCCCAAATTAGCGGCAAGTTAAGTCGCTAGTTTTTACAGGGGTGTTTACTGACCGTGAAAATCCGGTTGCAACAACTAATACTAGAGTTAATTTTTTATCTGGAAACACTCAATATACTGGGAAGTTCCGAAGCGCCTCGGCGATTTGGTCAAATATACACGAAAAGGGGAGAAAAAGATGAAAAAGAAATTATCATTTTTAAGTGTAGTTTTTTCAGCAGGAATGTTACTAGCAGCTTGTGGAGGGGATGACTCATCCAGTTCAGAAGAAGGATCAAGTACAGAGGGGGGAAGCAGCGATTTGAATTTGCTTGAAGAAGGTAAGTTCACGACTGCATCAAGCGGGTTGTATAAACCCTTCAGCTTTGAAGAAGGCGGCGATCTTAAAGGATTTGATATCGATATTGGAAATGCCATTGCAGAAGAAATGGGACTTGAGCCAAACCCGATCACTACACCATTCGAAACAATCATTCAGGGGTTGAACACAAACCGCTTTGATGCAATTATTGGCTCTATGTCCAAAACTGAAGAACGTGCAGAACAAGTCAGCTTTTCTGATCCGTATTATTATTCAGGTGGAGCAATTTTCGTTCGTGAAGGTACAACAGACATTCAGTCTGTAGAAGATTTGACGGATAAGAAAATCGGTGTAGTTGGTCAAACTACATATGATACAGTCGCTCAGGAATACACTGAAGACATCCAATACTATTCAAGTGACGTTGTTGCTTTGCAGGATTTGGCAATTGAAGGCCGCTTGGATGCTGTTATTACAGCAGACGTAGTTGGGTTTGAAGCACAAAATGAAGGGCTGGCAGTCGAAATGATCGGTGATCCGCTATGGGTTGAACAACCATCAATCGCTGTACGCAAAGATGATGAAGCATTGCTTGAAGAAATTAACAAAGCCTTGGATGCCATCATCGAAAACGGAACTTATGATGAGATTTCACAAAAATGGTTCGGCCGCAATCTCCTCGAAATAGATCTTGAAGGTGTTGAAGTTCTCGAATAATCATTTGAGATAAAGAGGAGTGGAAGGTATGCCAGAAATATTTACAACAGTTTATGACGTATTCATGCGGACATACCCTGGATTTTTAGAAGCCACTGTCGTTACACTCCAATTGACAGCTATCGGTGTCATTTTGGGAACAGTGATTGGACTAATCTTCGCGCTGATGAAAATCTCAGGTTCAAAAATTTTACAGGCGATTGCCAACATCTATATCACAATTATTCGTGGGACTCCTCTGATTGTACAGATTATGTTCCTGTACTTCGGCATTGTCGAGCTTTATACAATGTCTAATTTTTGGGCTGGTGCTATAGCGCTTGGTGTCCATAATGGTGCCTATATTGCGGAAATTTTCCGCGGTTCGATCCAAGGCATCGATCCAGGACAGCGGGAAGCCAGCATGTCGCTCGGAATGGACCGCCGCCAGACCATGAGCCGAATCGTATTTCCACAGGCTTTGCGTCGTTCAATTCCGCCGCTTGGCAATCAGTTCATCATTACTTTAAAAGATTCATCACTCGTTTACATCATTGGGGTTGCGGAGATCTTCTCGCTAGGAAATCGGGAAGCTGCGCAGTCATATCAGCCATTTGAATCGTTTCTGGTTGTTGCGCTCTACTACCTTGTACTCGTAATGATTTTCACATTCTTATTGCGTTTGTATGAAAACAAACTCGATGTCGACAGAGCCTAAGGAGGGACTAACATGATTATTGGAGAAAACATTCATAAGTCCTTTGGTGACCTCGAGGTGCTGAAAGGCGTAGACCTTCATGTCAGACCTCAGGAAGTTGTCGTTCTTGTCGGAGTCAGCGGCTCCGGAAAAAGTACGCTTCTCAGGTGCTTTAACTTTCTTGAAATGATCAATGAAGGAAAAATTACGATTGACGGGCACACGGTCAATCCGAAGAAGGATAATCTAACAAAAATACGTGCTGAAGTTGGCATGGTATTCCAGCATTTTAACTTGTTTCCTCATAAAACGGTATTGGAGAATGTAATAGAAGCTCCTGTCACCGTTAAGAAAATAAAGAAGGAAGAAGCTAAAAAATTAGGAATGGAATTGCTGAAAAAGGTTGGGTTGGAAGACAAAGCTGGTGTTTACCCGAGCAAGCTTTCCGGTGGACAGAAGCAGCGTGTCGCTATTGCACGATCACTTGCAATGAAGCCAAAAGTCATGCTATTCGATGAACCGACTTCAGCACTCGATCCGGAATTGGTTGGAGAAGTGCTGCAGGTTATGAAGCAGCTTGCTGAAGAAGGAATGACCATGGTTGTTGTTACCCATGAAATGAAGTTTGCCAAAGAAGTGGCGGACCGTATTATCATGATTGATGAAGGAAAGATCATTGAATCGGCAGATCCGAAGAATTTCTTTGGCAATCCGCAAAATGAACGGACAAAGCAATTTATTCAGTTGGTTGAATAAAGCCGTCGTCAAATGGGTTTAAAATACTAGTTGAGAAAAAAGGGGCGGTTCATATGAACCGATTCCTTTTTTCTTTTAGGAATTGACGTTTGTTGATCAACAAAACGGATAAGGTATAGTAATGAGATAAGTTGAGGAGGCAGAAGGGATGAGAATCGAAGAAATTATGACAACAGATGTCGAAACGTGCATGCCCGAATCAACACTTCAAGAAGTCGCCTCGAAAATGCGGGAAATCAATGTGGGATCTATTCCAATCTGTGAAGAAGGACGATTGGTTGGAATCGTGACAGACAGGGACATTGTCGTACGTGGTTTAGCCGAACAGATTCCAAGTGATGCAGCCATATCGGAAATTTTGTCAGCGGAAGTCATTACCGGAACGGTGGAATTGACTATTGAGGAAGCGGCTGACTTGATGGCCTTACATAAGATCCGTCGGCTGCCGATTGTTTCGGATGAGCGAGTGATTGGAATTGTTTCTTTAGGTGACTTAGCAATCAGAGACGTTTCAGAAAATCATTACGCGGAAAATACCATCATTGAAATATCTGAAATGGACTAACACAAGTTCAAGAAAAAGCCGGTTCTTAAAAGAACCGGCTTTTTCTTGAGGTTTGTTTATTCAGCTTTCTCAATTATCGAGGCAGAAATCATCGGCATATCTTCTTCAGCATTGCCTTCAAAGACTCCATCCGCTGTAATGCTGTCTCCTACCACTACAGGGGTTTCTGCCATATTTCGAATATATACGCGGTTTTCTCCATCTCCCACAATAAAAGAAGGAAAGGCGATATCATCTGCCAGTTCTTCAACTGTGCCTTGTATAGAAACTCCGGTGCCTTCTTCGATACTGCCCGAAGCCAATTCTTCAAAACTTACAAACTCGGCATCTTCTGCTTCATCAGGAGCAGTAGGATCCAGCTCTCCTTCAGGAGCTTTTACTTCTGTCTGGCTTTCTTCAGTGACGTCGGGTGCTGTACCTCCGCATGCAGCCAAAATAAAAACCAAGCTTAATGGAATCCAAAACTTGTACATAGAAATCACACTCCTCCAATAATTACCCTTGTTAGTTGAATATACCCTTTCTAAAACATATTTTAACCCTTCAGAGAGAACTCGGTAAAACAGCTAGGGCCGTCGAACTTTAAGAAGCTGCCAGTCGTATTGTTTTTACTGTTCACTAAACGGATTATCTCTCTTTTCTTTTGCCTGTGCCAGGTGTATGGTTTGAGAAAAGGAATGAGGTGAAGGAATGGAATTGATTGAAACTCCGAATGTGTTGGAAGAGAAAAGAAAACACGTGCAAAAAGCATTAAGTTTCAGCAAAACAAAAGTTGTTAATATTCAGTTGCAGGCAGGTGAAAAGATTCCAGAGCATGACTCGATGGCAGATGTCATCATTATTGTAAGGAGCGGGAAAGTTTC
>JASLAI010000028.1 GCA_030147225.1 Planococcus sp. (in: firmicutes)
AAGGAAATCAATCGGATATGTAATACCAACAGCTTATTGTAATTTATTAATCAGGGTAAATGCTTATAAGCATTTACCCTATTATGTTGTATCGTGGGAGGTTCAGATATGAACAAAATGGTTCCAATTCCTCAGAACCGTTTAATCAAAAAAAATAAAAAAACAGATAAAGAATTCAAAGGAAGACTGCTGATACTTTCAAGTGCGCTTATTATCATCATCGCTACGATTGCGATTACCCTCTTTATTTCAACAAAAGGACTGCAGTCTTTTTTTGTAAACGGGGTCAACTTGATCGAGTTCCTGACAAGTGCAGACTGGAATCCCATACGATCAGTAGAACAGGGCGGACCTGGCTACGGGGCATTCCCCTTCATATTCGGCTCTTTTGCTGTAACAATTTTAGCAGCACTTGTGGCAGCTCCACTCGGTATCGGCGGAGCCATATTTATGACAGAAATTGCGCCAAACCGGGGACGTAAAATACTTCAGCCTGTCGTTGAGTTATTAGTAGGAATTCCATCCGTCGTTTACGGATTTATCGCTTTGACGGTTCTTGTTCCTTTTTTGCGTGAACATTTTCCGGGACAAGGTTTTGGATTGCTCGCAGGTACCGTCGTACTGTCGGTCATGATTTTGCCAACAATCACGAGTATCGCAACGGATGCCATGGGATCATTGCCAAATGGACTGAGAGAGTCCTCTTATGCCATTGGGGCAACAAGATGGCAGACCATTTATCGTGTGTTAGTGCCAGCTGCACTGCCGTCTCTGTTAACAGCTGTTGTTTTAGGAATGGCTCGTGCGTTTGGAGAAGCTTTAGCCGTTCAAATGGTCATCGGGAATTCGAGAGATTTGCCGAGTTCCATTTTTGATTCCGCAGCCACCTTAACCACCATTATTACATTGAACATGGGACATACGACTTTTGGAAGTGTCGAGAATAATGTACTTTGGTCAATGGCTCTCATATTGCTCATCATGTCCTTTATTTTCATCTTAATCATTCGATTTCTTTCATCGAGGAGGAAGTACTAGTGAATAGCAAAATCACAGATCGAATTGCAACAGGAATTTTCATCGCTATCGCCATCATCATCGTCTCCGTTTTGCTGGGCCTGCTGAGCTACATTATCTATCACGGCTTCGGAAAATTGACAATTGACTTTTTGACCTCTCCATCCAGCTCCTACCAGGAAGGCGGAGGTATAGGGCTTCAGCTCTTCAACACTTTCTACATACTGCTTATTACCATGATATTCACGGTCCCGCTTGGTCTTGGCGGCGGAATCTATATGGCGGAATATGCAAAACAAAACAAACTGACAGAGTTCATCCGCACATGCATCGAAGTGCTTGCTTCTCTTCCTTCTATCGTCATCGGGATGTTTGGTTTACTGTTTTTTGTAAATTTGACTGGTTGGGGCTACACCGTTCTCGGAGGCGCATTGGCATTAACCGTATTCAACTTGCCCGTTATGGTAAGGGTATGTGAATTAGCGATTCGTTCGGTTTCGAAAGAACAAAAAGAAGCAAGTTTAGCATTGGGCGTCACTCATTGGCATACCATTAAAACCATTCTCATACCGACCGCTTTTCCCGCTATTTTAACTGGGGCAATTCTCGCTTCCGGAAGAGTATTCGGTGA
Source organism: Planococcus sp. (in: firmicutes) (assembly GCA_030147225.1). Lineage (GTDB taxonomy): Bacteria > Bacillota > Bacilli > Bacillales_A > Planococcaceae > Planococcus. The sequence goes on from JASLAI010000028.1 coordinate 1,649, forward strand.
AGCAGCAGCATTGTTGTTTACCGCAGGTTTAACTACACCGCGCATGGACTTCACCAACTGGAATCCATTTAATGAGCAGTCTCCTTTGAATGTTTTTCGGCCCGCTGAAACTTTAGCTGTACATATATGGAAAGTTAACACCCAAGGCATCATTCCGGATATACGTGAAGTTGCCGACGGGGCTTCAGCAGTTCTTGTTATCGCCGTTCTGATTTTTAATGTGCTTGCGCGCGTATTGGGAAGCATTATTTATAAAAAGTTAACCGCTACATCAAAGACTTAGTAAGGCAGGTGATTGGATATGACGACAGATAGCAGCATCGAACAAAAAGAAACCATTTTGGATGTTAAAGATTTAAGTATATTCTATGGGAAAAATCAGGCTGTGAAAAATATATCTTTTAAAATTGATAAACACTCGGTAACTGCATTGATCGGGCCATCCGGCTGCGGAAAATCCACTTTTCTCCGAAGCATCAATCGCATGAATGATTTGATAGATGGAGCACGAAGCGAAGGTGAAATAACTTACGAAGATGTAAACTTGACTGGTTCGAATATTGATGTGGTCGAACTGAGAAAGGAAATTGGCATGGTCTTTCAAAAGCCAAATCCTTTCCCAAAATCAATTTATAACAATATTACACATGCCCTGAAGTTTCATGGCAAAAAGAATCCTAAAGAACTGGATGGTCTGGTTGAAGAAAGCTTGCGCAAGGCTGCCTTATGGGACGAAGTAAAAAATCGTTTGCATGAATCTGCACTTTCGTTATCTGGCGGTCAACAACAGCGTCTTTGCATAGCCCGGACAATCGCAATGGAGCCGAAAATTTTACTTCTTGATGAACCTGCTTCGGCACTTGACCCAATTTCCACCGCTAAAATCGAGGAGCTCATTATAGGGCTGAAGAAAGAATTCACAATTGTCATTGTTACTCACAACATGCAGCAAGCTTCAAGAATCTCTGATAAAACAGCATTTTTTTTAAACGGCATTTTAGTTGAATATGATGACACGAAAAAAGTATTTACAAGTCCTTCGGAGAAGAAAACAGAAGAG
>JASLAI010000055.1 GCA_030147225.1 Planococcus sp. (in: firmicutes)
GGTTCATTTTCCTCCAGATGGCGAAGCGGTCAAACAGGCACGCAGGCGCTTTGTCTACGAAGAACTTTTGGTTTTTCAATTAAAAATGCAAGCACTGCGCAAGAAAAACCGCGAGGAGGAAGGCGGCTCTTTCATAGATTACGACTTAGAGCGCTTGAAGGCCTTTATCGATGACTTGCCTTTCGATTTGACCGCTGCACAAAAACGGGTAGTCAACGAAATTTGCAAGGATATGAAAGAGCCGTTCCGTATGAACCGTCTGCTGCAAGGAGATGTCGGATCCGGTAAAACAGTAGTGGCAGCAATTGCTTTATATGCAGCCCATACTGCCGGCCTACAGGGTGCTCTAATGGCGCCAACTGAAATTTTGGCGGAACAGCATGCCAATACACTGGAGCAGTGGTTCCGTCCATTTTCGCTGAATATAGCACTGTTGACGGGTTCAGTTAAAGGCAAAAAGCGGCAATTGATTCTCCAGCAGCTGGCGGCTGGTGAAATTGATCTTTTGATCGGTACACATGCATTGATCCAACCTGAAGTGCGATTCCATAAATTAGGACTCGTTATTACGGATGAACAACATCGTTTTGGTGTAGACCAGCGCCGTGTGTTGAAGGACAAAGGCTACAACCCTGATGTCCTGTTTATGACGGCGACACCGATTCCACGGACATTGGCAATATCTGCCTTTGGTGAAATGGATGTATCGGTTATTGATGAGATGCCGGTCGGACGTAAAGAGATTGAGACTTATTGGATGAAAAAAGACATGTTCGGTAAAATTGTCGGACGGATGGAAAAAGAGCTGGCTGCTGGCAGGCAGGCCTATGTCATCTGTCCGCTGATTGAGGAGTCGGATAAACTGGATTATCAAAATGCGGTAGATCTGTTTCAGCAGCTGGCAATGTATTTCAAAGACCGGTTTACGGTCGGTTTAATGCATGGACGCCTGCATTCAGACGAAAAAGAACAGACGATGCGCGAGTTCACAGAAGGCAAGATTGATGTTTTGGTATCGACGACTGTTGTAGAGGTCGGCGTTAATGTGCCAAATGCTTCATTCATGCTCATTTATGATGCGGAACGTTTTGGGTTATCCCAGCTGCACCAATTGCGGGGGCGCGTTGGACGGGGCAGCGAACAGTCCTATTGTGTCTTGTTAGCGGATCCGAAAACGGAAATCGGCAAAGAGCGTATGGCCACGATGACCGAAACCAATGATGGGTTCGTACTGGCTGAAAAGGATCTGCAGCTGAGAGGCCCGGGTGACTTTTTCGGCCGTAAACAAAGCGGTATCCCGGAATTTAAAATGGCCGATCTGGTGCATGATTACCGAGCGCTTGAAGCAGCTAGAAAAGATGCCGAGAAACTGATCAGCAGTGAAGAATTCTGGCGTGCCGAAGACATGCGTTGTCTGCGGCAGCAGATAGAAAAGTCCGGTGTGTTATCGGGTGGAAGATTGGATTAGGAATGCAGGGATTATGATTTTCCTTGCATTCTTTTTTTGTTATTTATATACTCATATTAGTACCAAGTGCTAATAGCGGGCGGTGACATAGTGAAAAGACCGAAAAAACAGCGGCAACAGGCGTTAAAAGATTCGATAAAAGAGAACCCTTTTGTGACGGATGAAGAACTGTCGAATGAATTTGATGTCAGTGTGCAAACAATCCGGCTGGATCGGATGGAGCTTGCCATCCCGGAACTTCGGGAACGCATTAAACACGTGGCCGTGAAGACGTTTGAAGACGAAGTGAAGTCTCTGCCGATCGATGAAGTGATCGGAGAGATTATCGATATCGAACTGGACAAAAAAGCAATATCAATTTTTGATGTAAAACCGGAACATGTCTTCCAGCGCAACAAGATAGCCAGAGGCCATCATTTATTCGCGCAAGCCAATTCTCTAGCGGTTGCAGTGATGAACGAAGAACTGGCATTGACCGTTAAATCGGAGCTGCAGTTTTTGCGTCCGGTTACAGCCGGCCAGCGGGTTGTTGCAAAAGCGGAAGTGATTGAGAGCCACCCTGAAAAAAACAGGGCATTTGTAAAAGTGGTATCTTCAGTCGAACAATTGACGGTTTTTATCGGTACATTTGAAATGTATCGTATGACAGAGCAAAGTGAAGGTGACACAGAATGAAAATAGCAGTAGATGCAATGGGTGGAGACAATGCCCCGAAAGAAATTATCGCCGGTGTGTATAAAGCATTGGATGAGTTTGCGGATGTAGAAATCCAGCTTTTCGGACATGAGGAAAAGATGCAGGAATTCTTGAAGGAACATGAGCGCCTGACAATCGTCCATTGTGAAGAAGTCATCGAATCGGAAGATGACCCAGTCCGTTCAGTCAAGCGGAAAAAAGATGCTTCAATGGTTCGGATGGCGCAAGCGGTGAAAGACGGAGCGGCAGATGCTTGTGTATCTGCTGGCAACACAGGAGCGCTCATGTCAGCGGGACTGTTTATCGTGGGCCGCATCGAGGGAGTTGACCGTCCGGCACTTGCACCAACTTTGCCGACCATCGACAGCAAAGGGTTTTTGATGCTGGATATGGGCGCCAATGCAGAAGCGCGTCCTGAACATCTCGTGCAATATGCCATAATGGGAAGCATTTATGCCGAAAAAGTTCGCGGAATTCAAAATCCGACAGTGGGCTTATTGAATATCGGAACAGAAGAGAAAAAAGGCAATGATTTGACGAAAGCTGCCTTTCCTTTATTAAAAGAAGCACCGATCAATTTTATTGGCAACGTCGAATCGCGCGATTTGCTGAACGGCGTCGCTGATGTGGTAGTGACCGACGGCTTTACTGGCAACATGGTATTAAAAACAATAGAAGGCACGGCAATGAACGTCTTTTCAATGATTAAGGATGTTTTCATGACTTCAGCCAAAACCAAAGTTGCCGCTTTTCTGGTTAAAGATAACATCAAAGGCTTGAAGGGCATGCTGGACTACAGTGAATACGGCGGTGCCGGATTATTTGGACTCAAAGCGCCTGTTATTAAGGCGCACGGTTCTTCAAACGCCACAGCATTGTTTAATGCTATTAGACAAACGCGAACGATGGTTGAATATGATGTGACAGGCACAATATACAGTACGCTGAAAAAGGAGACAACAAATGAAGACTAAGATTGCATTTATCTATCCAGGCCAAGGATCGCAGACAGTCGGAATGGGCGAAAGCTTTTTGGCAGATGACACGAGCCGCAACTTCTTTGAAAGTGCAGATCAGGCACTCGATTTGAAATTGTCCAAGCTGATGCTTGAAGGACCGCAAGAAGAGTTGACACTTACTTATCATGCCCAACCGGCGTTGCTGACAGTTAGTTCAATGATTACAGAAAGATTGATTCGTGCTGGCATCAGACCTGATTACACAGCCGGCCACAGTCTTGGTGAATACAGCGCACTTGTGACTTCAAATGTGATGGAATTCCCGACGGCG
>JASLAI010000090.1 GCA_030147225.1 Planococcus sp. (in: firmicutes)
ACAAAATTGATTGTCACGGTCGATAACGGCATTTCGGGAATTGAGCAAGTCGATTTTGCGAATGGGTTGGGGATGGATGTCATCATCAGCGACCACCACGACATTGGGGAAACCTTGCCGAATGCACTGGCGATTGTCCACCCGCGACATCCTGCAGGCAATTACCCGTTTGGTGAACTGGCGGGAGTCGGAGTGGCTTTCAAAATGGCGCACGCTCTGTACGAAGAAATTCCAGATCACTTGATCGAGCTGACGGCGATCGGCACAGTTGCTGACTTGGTTCCGCTTCATGGTGAAAACCGGCTTTTTGTGAAAGAAGGATTAGCGGCACTGGTTGACTCGCCAAGTCCGGCGATTGCTGCCTTGTGTGAGGTGGCCGGCATCAAGCAGCAGGACATCACGGAAGAGACCATCGGCTTTATGTTTGGGCCGCGCATCAACGCGATCGGCCGTCTGCAGGATGCAGATCCTGCCGTCCAGATGTTCTTGACGGACGATCCGGCAGAAGCGCGTTCATTGGCTTCCGGTCTGGACGTTTTGAATAAAGAGCGGCAAGCGATCGTCAAGCAGATTTCTGATGAAGCGATGCAGCAAGTGGAGCAGCGTTATCCGAACGGGTCTCCGCGTGTCATTGTCGTAGCTCAGGAAGGATGGAATCCGGGAGTAGTCGGCATTGTTGCATCAAAACTGACAGAAAAATTCTATCGTCCATCGATTGTGCTGTCGCTGAATCCGGAGAACGGAAAAGCGAAGGGCTCCGCCCGCAGCATCGAAGGCTTTCATTTATACAACGAACTGGCCAAAAATCGGGACATCCTGCCGCATTTCGGCGGACATCCGATGGCAGCTGGTATGACGCTCGAAGCATCTGATGTGGATGAATTGCGTGAACGACTCAATAAGCAGGCGGAAACGAGCTTGACAGAAGAAGATTTGCTGCCGGTTGTAGAAATCGATATTCCGCTCCGTTTGGATGAAATTGATATCACAGCCATTGAATCAATGCGGCAGCTCGCACCGTTTGGCATGGGCTTCGCCAAGCCGAAGTTCTTTCTAGAAGGGGTCAAAGTAGCCTCCATTCGCAAAATTGGAGCAGCGCAGAACCACTTGAAGATGGAACTGACGCAGCATGCCGCTTCATTGGATGCTGTCGGTTTTGGCATCGGTCCAGTTGGAGATGAGCTGACGCCGGATGTCAAAATCGATGTTATTGGAGACCTGCAGATCAATGAGTGGAATGGCCGGAAAAAACCTCAACTGATGGTCGAAGATGTCCGGACTGACCAATGGCAGTTATTTGATATTCGTGGCATTCGTCAAGTATCGCGCTGGTCAAAGCTAATTCCACAAGAAAACCAAGTTTATTTGGCCTTTAATGAAGAGACGCCGGCTTTGTTTCAGTCGTTCTTATCTCAGCCAATTTGTACCGTGGCTCAATTAGATGCCTTACCTGGCGACAAGGATCATTTGGTGCTGCTGGATCTGCCTGAATCGGAAGAACAATTGGCAATGGTGTTGTCCAAGTTGAGGCCGAAGCGGATTTATGCACATTTCCACGCCAAGGATTCTCAGTATTTCGAGCAGATTCCGACGCGCGAACAGTTTAAATGGCTGTTTGCTTTCCTTAAAAAACGAGGATCTTTCGATTTCAATAAACATTGCGACGAACTCGCAAAACACAAAGGTTGGACACGCGAATCATTATTTTTCATGCTGCAGGTGTTTTTTGAACTCGGTTTTGTTACACTTAACAATGGTATTACCGAGATTGCACAATCGCCGAGCAAACAGGATTTGTCGGAAGCGCCGATCTACAAGAAGCGCGAGCAGCAGATTGCACTGGAGCAGAAGCTTTTGTACGCATCTTATAAAGATTTAAAAGAGTGGTTCGATGCGAAAGTGTCTGCCAAGGAGGAAGAAATATGGATTTGAAGAAGTACATCACTATTGTTGAAGATTGGCCAAAACCAGGAATCCGTTTTAAAGACATCACTTCATTGATGGACAACGGAACTGCTTATAAGTATGCAACAGATCAAATTGTTGAATACGCAAAAACAGTGAATGCCGAAATCATTGTAGGACCTGAAGCACGCGGATTCATTATCGGCTGCCCAGTTGCCTATGCGCTTGAGCTTGGCTTTGCACCAGTCCGTAAAGAAGGCAAATTGCCGCGCGAAGTCATTCGTGCACAATACGGACTCGAATACGGATCAGATGTATTAACAATGCACAAAGACGCCATCAAACCGGGCCAGCGTGTCTTGATCACCGATGACCTGCTTGCTACAGGGGGCACAATCGGTGCTACCATCAATTTGGTGGAACAGCTTGGCGGCATCGTAGTCGGCTGCGCATTTTTGATCGAGTTGACTTATTTGGACGGCCGCAAAAATTTGGATGGCTATGATGTAACGACCTTAATGCAATACTGATAATGAATCTCTTCGCCTTTTAGTGCGGAGGGATTTTTTTCTTGTATCCAGGGTATGGAGACAGTAATGACCAAGAATGGGAGGTGACTGGATGTGAAGCTGGAAAAAGAGCACAACCCCCGATTAAATGCTGCATGGATTGACCAATTGCTGGACGATCGCACTCCTCTTGAAAAAATTACCCGCGAGACGGAACAATTTTTCACTGCCATCAAAAAAGATGTTGTCTTCAGTAAACATGCTCGGCGAAAAAGCACTTTTACTGAAAAACTTTGGTCTTTATTCGCAGAAGAATTCAAGCCGGAAGACGATCACGGCTTTGAAACCCGAGTTTCCGGAGCGCAGCTATATCCTGAATGGAAAAATCGGCTGGACAGTGAATACCGAAAGCTTGAGTCGACCATTAAGGAACGCGTCAATGTCAGAGATTTTGGAGCTGTTGGAGATGGGGAAACGGATTGTACAGAAGCTTTTAAGAAAGCCATTGGCAAAGGCGCTGTAGAAGTGAAAGTGCCTGCAGGTGTCTTTTTGTTGCATGGACTGCAGCTGCCATCCTGGACACGTCTTATTGGAGCTGGGAAAGGCCGGACCGTTTTAAAATTGCATCCGAAAGCACCGCGGAAGGCTCGGCTTTTGACTAACCGCAACTACCTGTCGGGCAACCGAAATATTTCTGTGGAGCAGCTGACATTGGACTGGCATGTGGAACGTCTGGGGGATAACGATAAAACCAGTGCGGGCGGCAATTATTCCAGTTGTCTGACCTACGCCCACGTCACCTATGGCTGGGTCAAGGATGTAGAAGCGCTTAATCCTGGACTGCATTGCTTTGATATTACCTCACCGCTTTATAATTACGCAGGAGACGGTTTACGGGGCAAAGGGGGCAGCCGGTTTGTCTGGCTTGATGGAGTGAGCGGTTCCGGCTTTGGTGATGACGGCTTGACGACCCATCACAGCGACTATATCTTTGTATCAAATTCTCATTTCAGCGATCCGAGCGGACGGTCACATAAGGCTGGGTTTTCCAACTCCAATGGGTTTGAAGTGGACGATGGCTCTCGCCATGTCTGGCTGGTCAACAATTCAAGCACCCGCTGTTTCGGCGGAGTGGAAATCAAAGCCCATGCGACTTCCTCTGCAGCAGCCGGTGTCTATATTTCGGGTCATCTGTCGGTCCATGACAACCGTGCGTTCAATTTCCGTCACATTGGCCATCATTTAAAAGCCGATCCCGAATCGCGGTCAGCATTCAATATCCGCGCACAGCGGCTGGTTGCGCTCGAACCCATTGAGACATCGCTCTATGAAGGATCGTCGCCTCGTGCGCTAGTAGTATCAGGTTATCGTAATGTCGCCATTAACCGTTTTTTGTTTGTAGGAGATCCGAATTATGATTATAAAGGGCAGCCGGCTGCAGTGATCCAATACCGTGCTGCAAATGTTTCTTTGACCAATGGCGTCATTCGAAATTTTACGACGGCCAGCGCAGACGTTTCCGTTGCAGGAGGCGAGCAAAACGCCCACAATGTACGTGTAGAGAATCTTGTCAGCTTAGGTTCTGCCGAAAAGGCGGTAATTATCGGGAAAGGCAGCAAGCTGGTTCACTTGGAAGCAGTCAGAAAGCGGAGCGCCCATCTGCTTTAAAAAATAAAAAGGAGGAAATGAAATGAGATTATCAGGAAAGAAAGTATTGAGTTTTGTTCATCACGAATTTGAGGACCTGGAATTATGGTACCCAATTTTGAGGTTGCGCGAAGAAGGTGCTGAAGTGGAACTTGCAGGAGAAGAAGCAGGTGTCGACTACATCGGAAAATATGGAGTGCCGGCCAAATCGGATCTGTCGTATGGGGAGGCTCTAAACAACCAATACGATGCTATTTTGGTCCCGGGAGGCTGGGCACCGGATAAAATCAGGCGTTTTCCTGAAGTTCTGGAGCTTGTCTGCCATATGGATGACCAGAAAAAACCGATCGGCCAGATCTGCCATGCGGGCTGGGTGCTTATTTCCGCCAATATTTTAAATGGACGGAAAGTCACGAGCACACCGGGAATAAAAGATGATATGGTCAACGCCGGCGCGGAGTGGCTGGATGAAGCGGTAGTGGTCGATGGACACCTGGTATCAAGCCAACGTCCACCCGATCTGCCGGACTACCTGCGTGAATTTATTAAAGTGCTTGAGAACAGCTAACAAAGCTTTACATTTTGGCACTTTGTTTTTTATAATAGAAAGATATACTTTTGGAAAAATTTAAAGCAAGGTGGGCAATTATGGCGAAAGATCAAGTAAGAACAGCTGAAGATGTATTCGAGATGGTTGCGTCTTATATGAATGCCGATCATGTAAAAACGATTAAGAAGGCATATCAGGTTGCGTACGATGCCCACATGGGACAGTTCCGGAAATCCGGAGAACCATATATTGTGCATCCGGTTCAGGTAGCAGGAATCCTGGCAGAACTACAGATGGATCCAGCCACAGTGGCTGCCGGCTTTTTGCACGATGTGGTAGAGGATACAGAAGTCAGCCGTGAAGACATCGTCCGCGACTTTGATGAAGAAGTGGCAATGCTGGTCGACGGTGTGACCAAGTTGAGTAAAATCCAGTATTTGTCAAAAGAAGAACAGCAAGCGGAAAATCACCGTAAAATGTTTGTCGCAATGGCACAGGATATTCGCGTCATTTTGATCAAACTGGCGGACCGTCTGCATAATCTTCGTACATTGAAATACCAGTCTGTTGAAAAGCAGCGTATTAAAGCTAATGAAACATTGGAGATCTTTGCTCCAATTGCGCACCGGCTTGGAATCAATACGATCAAATGGGAACTCGAAGATACTGCGCTGCGCTATTTAAACCCGCAGCAGTATTACCGTATTGTCAATTTGATGAAAAAGAAGCGGACCGAACGGGAAGATTATTTAAATAAGGTGATGGATGAGATTCGCACACAGCTCGACGAAGTCGACATCGAGGCGGATCTTTTCGGGCGCCCTAAACATATATACAGCATTTATAAAAAAATGGCTGTACAGAACAAGCAATTCAACGAAATCTATGATTTATTGGCCGTCCGCATTACTGTAGAAAGCATTAAAGACTGCTATGCAGTACTCGGCATCATTCATTCCACATGGAAGCCAATGCCGGGCCGTTTTAAAGATTATATCGCCATGCCGAAACAGAACCTTTACCAATCGCTTCACACGACAGTAATCGGCCCTCAAGGCGATCCGCTGGAAGTGCAGATACGTACAGAAGAAATGCACCGCATCGCTGAATATGGGGTAGCGGCGCACTGGGCTTACAAAGAAGGCAAAACCATCGACAAGCCGAAGAGCTCAGTCGATTCACGCCTGTCTTGGTTCCGTGAAATCCTGGATTTTCAGAACGAATCCGATAATGCCGAAGAATTTATGGAGTCGTTGAAATATGACTTATTTTCCGATATGGTCTATGTCTTTTCACCAAAAGGCGACGTCATCGAAATGCCGGCAGGTTCCTGCCCAATCGATTTTGCGTACCGCGTCCATTCGGAAATTGGCAATAAAACCATCGGCGCTAAAATCAACGGTAAGATGGCCCCGCTTGACACCGAACTTCACACGGGAGACATCGTAGAAATACTGACTTCCAAGCAGTCATTCGGTCCGAGTCGCGACTGGCTGAAAATTGCCAAATCGACGCAAACTAAAAACAAGATCAAGCAATTCTTTAAAAAGCAACTGCGTGAAGACAATGTTCAAAAAGGCCGCGATATGATTGAAAAAGAAATCAAAGCCCAGGAATTCCCCATCAAAGAAGTGCTGACGAATGAAAACATCAAACGCGTTTGTGATAAATTCAATTTTGCTGGCGAAGAAGACATGTATGCGGCTGTCGGATTTACCGGAATCACTGCCCAGCAAGTCGTCAACCGTCTCGCTGAAAAAATGCGCAAAAAGCGTGAGCAGGAAGAAGCGCTTGAAAAAATCACCGTCGAAATGAAGTCCAATGCACCGAAAAAGCAGACCGAATCCGGTGTCATCGTCAGAGGGATCGACAATATGATGATCCGTCTGTCAAAATGCTGCAATCCGGTGCCAGGAGACAATATTATTGGTTTTATTACCAAAGGGCGC
>JASLAI010000147.1 GCA_030147225.1 Planococcus sp. (in: firmicutes)
TACCAAGCAAAAATCGCAGAAAAGAAATCATTTCTGCTTTTTGTGAAAACGGATAGTTGCTCAGTCTGTGAAGGTTTGCGACCGCAAATCGAAGCTTTCGAAGCGGATTATCAACTGCCTTTCTACTTGGTCAATGCTGCACAAGTAACAGAATTGGCCGGACAGTTGATGTTGTTCACAGCACCTGTCGTTTTATTGGTTCAGCAAGGAAAAGAAATTCATCGTTTTGCGCGATTCGTGCCGATTGATGAATTACGTCACAGATTGGATGAACTGGAGGTGCCTTAAATGTTTGATCAAATTCCACCTGAAGTTTATTTGATTATTACGACTGTCGGCGCCTTGGCAATGGGACTGCTGGCGATGTTCGTTCGGTCAAAATCGGCTAAAAAACCTGCATCGGTCAAGAAAATCATTTTGCCGCCATTCTTTATGTCGACCGGCGCCTTGATGTTTATTTTCCCGTTTTTCCGCGTTGCGCCACTTCAAATTTTTGAAGCGCTCGCTGTCGGTATTTTATTTTCAACTGTTCTGATATGGACTTCCAAATTTGAAGTCCGTGATGGCGATATATACCTTAAACAATCCAAAGCATTTGTCTTTATCCTGTTCGGCCTTTTGCTGGTGCGTGTAATTGGCAAAGTGGTCTTGAGTTCAAGCATTGATATCGGAGAGTTGGGGGGCATGTTCTGGATTCTGGCATTCGGCATGCTTTGGCCATGGCGGCTATCTATGTTATGGCAGTACAAAAAAATCGCGTCAAAAGATAAAAGCGCTGTTCCCGTCTAAAGGGAGCAGCGCTTTTTATTGTTCGAAATATTGTTCATATGGACGAACATCGATCTCCATTTCGGCCAATTTTTTTCTAAGGAATTTATGATCCCGTTTTGGCGTCGCCAAAATATAGCCGCGGATAATATGTTCTAGTTTCATTTTTTTTACTTTTTCTTCAAGCATAACCTGTCCGATTCTGCCTGCGATTTTCTGTTTTGCGACTGGACGGAATAGATCCGGAACCGGCTGCACCAACTCATTCAACATCGCCTTTTCTTCATCGCCCCATAAATGAATGGTTTTATCAACGTAATACTCTTCCCAGTTCAAATCTGATAGGCCATCTTGCTTCGGCATGGACTTCAGGAACTTTCTGAACATGAAATATCCTCCAATGGCGAAAAGCCCCACCAGGACGACTACCCAAAATAGGATAAACCACAAAAACCAGCCACTCAGTTCCATATTGTTTCACCTCGTTCTTTCCATTACTTCTATTATAGAAGGGTTTGAAAAGAAATTCATTAAAAATGTATCTCTTTTTTCCAACTGTGTCTATATAGCGAATGAAAGGAGGTGATGAACATGGCCTTTAGTGATTTCAAGAGCGCTAGTATTCGTTGCACGTACGACAATGGCTTAGATGCCAATGGCAAAGTGAAACGAAAAATCAAGGCGTACCACAATGTCAAAGAAGCAGCGGCGGCAGATGGAATTTTCGAAACAGCAGCTGTGCTGACAAACTTTGGTACAAAGACATTAATGGATGTCGAGAAACAGTCCGCAATGACGATCTACCAGTAATTAATAAGAGGGGGAATACGAAATGGCTAAATCTTTGGAATTGATTTTTACGACGGCTGGTGGAAAAGACGTCACCTTGACGGTCGATGAACCGCGTGAAAATGTCACAGATGCGGAATTGCTGGCAGGCATGCAGGCAATTATCACCCACAATATTTTCGAAGTAGAGGGTTCTTCATTTGCTTCAGTAAAAGGCGCACGAATTGTTGAACGGAATGTTGTAGAGTATCAAGTGTAAACGAGCAGCTCTCCTAATTAGGGAGAGCTTTTTTGGATATCTGAATAGATATACTATACGGGCACTTACGCTTGTCGGGGCTTAACGGCTGCCTACGCTTTTCTTATTGTCCAGTCTCCAGTGCCCAGATTCTAGGGACATAAGCCATCCTGGCTGCGCGGCTGAACAAACGCCGCTTCGCCAGTACGTCTTATGCCCGTCGAATCTACAAGGGCACTTACGCTTTTCTAGAATAGAGGTGAGAACTATGGCAGAGTGGATGCAATGGATTCAGGAACTCGGTTTCCCTATATTTGTCTCTTTTTACTTGATGCACCGTGTGGAAACAAAGTTGGTTGCCATTCATGACGCATTGCTCACATTAAAGCTGTCCTGACTTCACAAATTCGTGACAATGGCGGTTTAAGATGTGTTGTGCAGATTCTACACTTTCGCTATGATTAAAAGGATGAAAGAGTGGAGGCAAGGGTATGCGATTAATTTATACTTCATTATTGCTGAGCCTGGTGCTGTTGTTATCGGCATGCGGCAGTTCTGCAATCGATGACTTTTCCTATACTGACCACCGTGGAGATTCGGTAAGTTTGGAGGATTTGAAGGGAACACCATGGCTGGCAACTTTTGTTTTCACAAATTGTGAAACGGTATGTCCGCCGATGACATTTAATTTAAGTGGAATCCAGGAAGAGCTGGAGGCAGAAGGTGTGAAAGATTATAAAATTGTGGCCTTCAGTGTCGATCCGAGTATCGATACTCCAGAAACCATGCAGGAATATTTGAACCAGTATTCGGTGCCTGATGAATCGAAATGGCATTTGCTTACAGGCTATACGCAGCCGGAGATATCGGAATTTGCC
>JASLAI010000148.1 GCA_030147225.1 Planococcus sp. (in: firmicutes)
TATCCATCTTATTGGTGTATATTGAACAAGGAAAGATCGCAAAAGTTTCTGTATAGATTCGGAGGCATCGAATCTGCTGGATAGTAGATGTGGAAGCGTCCTTCTCGTAATAGAACAACTTTTTACACAAAAGGCATAAGCTAGACAACAGAATGGGCTGGCTCACACCAGCCCATTTACTTTTTACATAGAAAATTATAAAGAGAGGGAGGAATACCGCTTGAATGAACAACAATTTAAAGATGCCCTCCATGAAAAAGGGATCCTCTTAAGTGAAGAGCAACTCGAACAGTTTCGGATTTATTACAAGGAATTGGTTGAATGGAACGACAAAATGAATCTTACGGCAATTACAGAACAGCCAGCTGTTTATTTAAAACATTTCTATGATTCTATTACTGCTGCATTTTATTTAGACTTTACAAAAACCATGAAACTTTGTGACGTCGGTGCCGGTGCAGGATTCCCCAGTATCCCACTAAAAATTTGTTTTCCCCATATCGAAGTGACGATTGTGGATTCATTGAATAAACGCATCCAATTCCTGGAGCACTTAAGTGGAAAACTTGGACTCCACAAAATGCAATTCGTTCATTCAAGAGCAGAGGATTTCGGACAGTCCCTCCACCGAGAAAGTTATGACCTGGTTACAGCACGTGCCGTAGCCAGACTGTCAGTATTGGCCGAATTATGTGTCCCGCTTGTCAAAAAAGGGGGAGTCTTCGCGGCGATGAAAGCTGCTTCAGCTGCAGATGAATTGGAAGACGCAGAAAAAGCATTGCAGAAGCTCGGAGTGAAGATCGAAGCTGTTCATTCTTTCTTGCTGCCAATAGAAGAAAGCGAACGCTATATCCAGGTTTTTAAAAAATTTAAAGAAACACCTAAGAAATATCCACGGAAAGCTGGAGTTCCGAACAAGTCGCCCATTTCTTAATGTTCCACGTGAAACATTAAACTGCCAAGGGAATATTTGTGATAAAGATTCAGCAGCTAAGTGAGCTTGTAAAAGGTGGTGCTTGAGGATGAAAAGTCCTTTTTCTCGTTTCTTCGGAGGCGGAGATAAAGCAAATGAGACAGCGAAGAAAGGAGCGGCAGAACACAAAACTTCAGAAGAAGTTATGCAGTTGCCGCTCGACAAAATACACGCCAATAAATATCAGCCGAGAACTGTTTTTGATCAGGAGAAGATTGAAGAATTGGCTAGGACAATTCATGTCCATGGAGTAATTCAACCAATTGTAGTCAGAAAATCCGACACTGAAGGGGAATATGAAATTATTGCTGGAGAAAGGCGTTTCCGTGCAATGAAATCGCTCGACTGGACAGAAGTGCCTGCAATCATTCGAAACTTGAGCGATAAGGAAACGGCGTCTATTGCCCTGATTGAAAATCTTCAGCGTGAAGAGCTTACTTCAATCGAAGAGGCACATGCATACCAAAATTTGCTGGAAATACAAGAGATTACACAGGAAGCATTGGCACAGCGTCTTGGCAAAGGGCAGTCCACAGTGGCCAACAAGCTACGGCTCCTAAAATTGCCAGAAGAAATCCAATCGGCATTGCTAAATCGACAGCTGACGGAACGCCATGCCAGAGCGCTTTTACAGGTAAAGAATGCGGAGTTGCAGAAAAAGATATTCGACGAAACTCTTGAAGAAAACTTAAACGTAAAGCAGCTGGAAATGAAAGTCAGCAAGTTGCTATCCGATGAACCGAAAAAGACAAAAGCGCGCAGAAAAGCAGTCAGCCGAGATATGCGGATTGCTATGAACACCATTAAAGAATCTTTAAATATGGTCTCTAAAAGCGGTATTGATTTGACCACTGAGGAAGAAGAACACGAAGAGTATTATCAAATTACAGTTAAAATCCCAAAAAAGAAATCGTAAAGCGCTCTTTCCGTATGGAAAGAGCTTTTTTAATAGCTTTGTCATCGTATTGTTGAAAAATTTTGATACAATAAGAAAATGGAAGCCTAATAAAATAGCTAAAATAAAGGTTCCGCAGTAAAATGAAGAGAGTATTAAAGAAAGTTGGTGCAAGTGTGGGTAGAACTATTGCGATCGCCAATCAAAAGGGCGGCGTAGGAAAAACAACGTCTTCAGTGAACTTGAGTGCCTGCCTTGCTTATTTGGGCAAAAAAGTTCTTTTAATAGATATAGATCCTCAAGGAAACGCCACCAGTGGGGTAGGTGTAAACAAAGGGGATGTCGATCAATGCATCTACGAAGTTTTAATTGATGATGTAGATGTAAAGAGTACAATTATGGAAACAAAAGTAGAAAACCTGCATGTGGTTCCCGCTACAATTTCTCTTGCAGGTGCTGAAATTGAATTGGTCTCAACCATTTCAAGAGAAGCCCGTCTGAAAAACGCTTTGGAAGAAGTCAAGGATATGTACGATTACATAATCATTGATTGTCCGCCATCTTTGGGATTGTTGACCTTGAATTCACTGACCGCTTCTGATGCGATCATTATTCCGGTGCAATGCGAATACTATGCGTTAGAAGGACTAAGTCAATTATTAAGTACTATTCGCTTAGTGCAAAAGCATTTAAATCATGATTTAATGATTGATGGTGTGTTATTGACAATGCTGGATGCACGCACCAACCTGGGAATCCAAGTGATTGAAGAAGTGAAAAAGTACTTCCAGGACAAAGTCTATAAAACAATCATTCCAAGAAACGTAAGACTGAGCGAAGCACCGAGCCACGGAGAGCCAATTATTATCTATGATCCAAAATCCAGAGGCGCAGAAGTGTATTTAGAATTGGCGAAGGAAGTGATTCATAATGGCTAAAGGATTGGGAAAAGGCATTAATGCATTGTTTCCAGGTGAAACAGTCAATGAAGCAGACAAAGTAAACCAAATCAGCGTCGGTGAAATTCGGACAAATCCGTATCAACCACGCAAAATTTTTGATCAAGCTGCTTTAGAAGAATTGGCGGAATCTATAAAAGAACACGGGATTTTACAACCGATCGTCGTTAGAAAAGTGGGCGAAAAATATGAATTAGTCGTAGGGGAACGTCGTTTCCGTGCTGCTAAGTTAATTAAATTAAAAGAAGTTCCAGCTATTATTAAAGAGCTGACAGATCAGCAAATGATGGAACTTGCTATATTAGAAAACCTTCAACGTGAAGATTTAACGCCGATTGAAGAAGCGGAAGCCTATCAGAAATTAATGGAAGCTCTGAACTTAACTCAAGAGCAACTTGCATTTCGTTTAGGGAAAAGCCGTCCCCATATTGCCAACCATGTACGCCTCTTAGCATTGCCTGAAAATGTACGAAAACTCATTTCTGATAAAGAATTATCCATGGGTCATGGCCGCACCCTTTTAGGATTAAGAAGTAAAAAAATCATTCCGGAAACAGCTGAAAAAGTGGTCAAAGAAAACTTGAATGTACGCCAATTGGAAAATTTGGTGCAACGCTTAAATGAAGATGTTCCACGTGAAACAATTGAGAAAAAGAAAGATATTTTTATAGAAGAAAAACAATCAGAACTTAGAGAACGTTTTGGGACGAAAGTTCAAATCAAGAAAAACAAGAACAAAGGCAAGATAGAAATTGAGTTTTTCTCGGAAGATGACTTGGAACGGATTTTAGAATTGTTAAGCTGACACGTGCCTATTTCCTGAAAAGGGGAAATAGGTTCTGTTTTTGATGTCTGAAACTGGCTGCTGAAAAGCTCGGAGAAGTTTCGGGCACCGCTCTCAAAAGAGGGAGAAGAGCCCTTGCAGAAAAGAAAGTGCATGCAGGGAGAGAGAGGGGAGAAGTGCAGTGGTTCTCTTAGGGACGTTAATAAATGCGGTTTTAATTGTAGTGGGAACCATAATAGGAAGAGCTCTTCGCAATATTCCGGAAAAAATGAAAGAAACGGTCATGTACGTCATCGGCTTGGCCGTGGTTGTTCTAGGCCTGCAGATGGGATTTGAAAGCCAAAACTTTGTCATTGTTATCATCAGCCTGGTGCTGGGGACAGTGATTGGGGAATGGTCTGATTTAGAAGGTAAACTGAATGGTTTTGGCCACTGGATTGAACGGATGCTGGGCGCAAAAGAAAGCAAAGGCAGCATCGCTCAAGGGTTTGTAACTGCAACTTTGATATTTGTCATTGGTGCAATGGGAATAATTGGTGCTATGGAAAGCGGGCTGAGCAACGAGCACGGCGTACTGATATCCAAAGGGATCATTGATGGGTTTACATCCATTGTGTTAGCTTCCACATTAGGCTTCGGTGTTTTGCTGGCAGCAATTCCTGTGTTCGTTTACCAGGGACTGATTGCACTGTTTGCAACTCAGATTAGTTTGATAATCCCGGCTGTTGCACTGGATATGTTCATTATGGAAATGAGTGCAACTGGCGGCGTCATGATTGCTGCCATTGGTTTAAATATGATGGGTGTAACAAAAATTAGAGTGGCGAATCTATTACCCGGAATAGCCGTCGTTGGGATAGTAGTTACCATCATTTATAAATTTAATTTAATGTAAGTGTAAGGAAGGTGAAAGAGTGAATATAGAGAAACTAACGCATGAAATCACTGGTGTATTGTCGGACCAAGAAATGTGGCTTGGATTAGTCATCATTCTGCTGAAAGTAGTGCTAATTACAATAGCTGCGGTTGTAATGGTGAAAGTCTTGCGTGTTTTAATTCGTAAAACGTTTTCTGTTCGCATCAAAGGGCCATTGCTTTACAACGAACGCCGGCAGCAAACTTTATCAAAACTATTGTCCAATGTCGTAGCATATGTCGTTTATTTTATAGCGGCTGTTTCTATCCTATCGACGTTCACAATTGATATTACAGGTTTGATAGCCGGTGCAGGGGTTCTTGGATTGGCCATTGGTTTTGGTGCTCAAAACTTGGTGCGTGATGTAATTACTGGATTCTTCATCATTTTTGAAGATCAGTTTTCCGTAGGGGATTATGTGCGCATAGGGGCCGCCGAAGGGACTGTAGAAGAGATAGGCCTTCGGACGACGAAAGTAAAGGCCTGGACTGGAGAATTATTTATATTCCCGAACGGAACGATAACGGATGTTGTAAATTTCTCAATCCACAATTCCATTGCTGTGGTTGATGTCAATATTTCCTATGAATCGGATATTAATAGAGTGGAAAGTTTGATTATGGAGTTTTTGGACGGCTTGCAGGACCGCTATGAACAAATCATCAAGCCGGCGGAATTATTGGGAGTCCAGAACTTAACGACAACCGAAATTGTCATGCGAATTACCGCAGAAACTTTGCCAATGCAACATTTTGCGGTAGCGAGAGGAATGCGCCGCGATTTGAAGGATTTCTTGGATCAGCGTGGTGTCGAAATTCCTTATCCGCGTATGGTGATGATGCAACGCAATCCTGAAGAAGTTCCACCAGCAAGAACTGCTAAAACTTAATAGAAGGAGGCAAACTCATGGAAATGAAGGAGTTTGGACTGAACGACATTGTTGAAATGAAAAAAGGCCATCCATGCGGGGCAAATGCTTGGAAGATTATCCGCATGGGGGCGGACGTCCGGATTAAATGTGAGGGTTGCCAGCATAGTGTGATGCTTCCGCGTATGGAATTCAATAAAAAGATGAAAAAGGTGTTAGTAAAAGCCGAAGCGGAATGAAAAATGGACAATTCCAAGTTCTATTCCTATAATGGAATGGTTGTGTAAAAAATAATTCGTTTTATATAGAGGAAAGGTTGTGCATCCTATGGCATTAACTGCAGGGATTGTAGGATTACCAAACGTGGGGAAATCCACATTATTTAATGCAATAACAAAAGCGGGCGCTGAAGCAGCAAACTACCCGTTCTGTACGATAGATCCGAACGTAGGAATTGTGGAAGTTCCCGATGAGCGTCTGACCAAATTGACCGAATTGGTGGATCCGAAAAAAACTGTACCAACTGCTTTTGAATTTACCGATATTGCTGGGATTGTTGAAGGCGCAAGCAAAGGCGAAGGACTGGGCAATAAATTTTTGTCCCATATCCGCGAAGTTGATGCCATTTGCCAAGTAGTTCGCTGCTTTGCCGACGACAACATCACACATGTAACTGGAAAGGTCGATCCGATCTCTGATATTGAAGTCATTAACCTGGAATTGGTTTTGGCTGATATGGAAAGCATCGAGAAGCGCATTGCCCGTGCAGCGAAATTAGTAAAGCAAAAAGACAAAGATGCTGTTGCAGAAGAACCGGTTCTTATGAAATTACGCGAAGCTTTTGAAAACGGCCAATTGGCACGTTCAATCGATTTCACGGAAGATGAGCTGAAGATTGCTAAAAACTTGAATTTATTAACACTTAAACCAATGTTGTATGTAGCGAATGTCTCGGAAGACGAAATTGCAGATGCAGAAAACAATGAATACGTCCAAAAAGTACGTGATTTTGCAGCTAAAGACAATGCGGACGTCATCGTAATTTGTGCGAAGATTGAAGAAGAAATGGCTGAGCTTGAAGACGAGGAAAAAGAAATGTTCCTTGAAGAGCTGGGCATTCAGGAATCCGGGTTGGATCAATTGGTCAAAGCTTCATACAGCTTGCTTGGATTAGCAACTTATTTTACAGCGGGCGTTCAGGAAGTACGGGCATGGACATTCAAAAAAGGCATGAAAGCACCACAATGTGCCGGCGTTATCCACTCTGACTTCGAACGCGGATTTATCCGCGCCGAAACTGTGGCTTATGAAGACCTGGTTGAAATAGGTTCAATGGCTGCAGCAAAAGAAGCAGGGAAAGTACGTCAAGAAGGTAAAGAATACATCGTCAAAGACGGCGATGTTATGCTATTTAGATTTAACGTTTAAAAGCGGAAACGACCGTTATGCTCTAACAGGCGTAAGACGATCTGGCGAAGCGGCATGTTTTTGCCGCACAGCCAGAGTCGCTTACGACCCGAGGAGTAAGTCGTTGCAGCTGGATAAATCTAAAAGTGGAGGCGCCCGTCTA
>JASLAI010000156.1 GCA_030147225.1 Planococcus sp. (in: firmicutes)
GAACAACACCCAAATATCATCGTTCAGATGCTGACCAGCTTTTCTGATCAGGACCATCTAGTGACGGCAATTGAAGCGGGAGCTGCAGGCTATCAATTAAAAGATATTGAACCTGATGAATTGGTGGCTTCCTTGCGCAGTCTGATGCGTGGTGAAAATACACTTCACCCAAAAGCGTCTTCTGAACTGATGAAAGCACCGGCTGAACCGGCACCGCATACCCTAAATCAGCTGACACCGCGAGAACAGGAAGTGTTGGCTGAGTTGACAAAAGGCAAGAGCAACCGGGAAATCGCATCGGCTTTGTTTGTCACTGAAAAAACAGTGAAAACCCATATTTCCAATATTTTCATCAAACTGGCTGTTCAGGACCGGACACAGGCAGCGCTTTACGCTGTGAAACATGGACTGACAGAGCCAGAGAGAACATAAAAAGAGTGCGACGGAAACCTCTGTCGCACTCTTTTTTATCGTTTTTTCACTGGCCGTTTTCGGTTGTCTTTCGTTAGTTGCTTCCATTTGCTGCGCTCTGCCTTTTGGGCAGCCGCATCGCTTTTTCGTTCCATATGGGCTAACTCGCGCTTTAGCTTCAAGTAGCTCCGGTAACGTCCGGCATCCAGTTCACCGCTTTGCAGAGCTTCCTGGACACGGCATCCGGGCTCATCATTATGAGCGCAATCACGGAAACGGCAAGCAAGTGCCAACTCTTCTACATCGGCGAAGCCCGCTTCTATACCTTCCGAATAATCTCCAAGTTGAAATTCACGCATTCCCGGTGTATCAATCATTAAGCCGCCTGCAGGAAGCAAAATCATTTCGCGGTGTGTGGTCGTATGTCGGCCTTTACTGTCATCTTCCCGGATATCCTGAACCAACATCCGCTCGCTGCCGGATAGAGCATTGATCAATGAAGATTTGCCGACTCCGGAAGAACCGAGCAACGCACCGGTCTTTGGTCCGGCCAGTTGCTTCTGCAGTTCTTCTATTCCTTCACCGGTAAGAGCGGACACCGCATATACTGGAACCCCGAATGCCACACTCTCTGCTTGGCTCGTATAAGGCTCGATATCCGGACATTGATCTTTTTTTGTCAAGACAATGACTGGGTTCGATCCTGAATCCCAGGCTGCCAACAAATAGCGTTCAAGCCGCCGTACATTGAAATCGTGATTTAGCGACATTGCTAAAAAGACAATGTCCACATTGACAGCGATCAATTGGATTTCAGATGTTTCACCCGCCATTTTTCTTGAAAACTGGGAACTGCGGGGAAGGACTTGATGAATAATGCCTTTTTCTTCCCCAGGCATTTGTTCAACTACGACCCAGTCGCCAACACATGGGAATTCCGTGCGGCTATGTTGATGCCGGTATTTTCCGGATAGTGAGCAAAGCCATTCTCCATTGTTTGTGACAACACGGTACAGATTTTTATGTTCCAAAGTTACACGACCAGGGATTCCCGGTGCAGTTATTTGTTCTTGCCAGCTGGAGTTCCAGCCAAATTGTTCAATGTTCGTCAATGTTGTTTCCTCCTAATTATGCAAAATAAAAAACCACGGATGCGCGCAATTCGCAGTCCGTGGTCTCCGGGCATAATGGAAGAAGCGTATCGCTATCGATACACAGAAGGAGACACTATAGACTGGAATTGCGTATTTAAAAATAAAATAGCCATAATGCCTCACCTCTTTCTTCAAGTTAAGTTAACGATAAATGATAACTCATTTTTGGTCAAGAAGAAATTTCGGATTATTGAAAAAGAAGTAAATTATACTTGCATTCAGGAAATGACAACGCTAACATTAAATCACTATTCCGACTATTTATTGTGACAGATCAAGTGAAAACAAAAGAGGTGGAGATACAATGGAACAATCAGATGGACTCATTTCAGTAAGGGCAGGAGAAGAACTTGATAAAAATCTGCTTGAACGATTTCTCCGCAATAAAATTGAGCATCTGCCCGCCGGAGAACTCGAAATCCAGCAGTTTGGCGCGGGCCATTCCAATTTAACTTACGCTCTTCAAATCGGAGACTGGAAAGCTGTCCTGAGAAGACCTCCGCTTGGTCCCGTGGCACCTAAAGCGCATGACATGGAGCGAGAATATAAGGTTTTGTCAGCTTTGCATCCAGTTTTTAAAACCGCTCCGAAACCCTTTGTTCTTTCAAAGGATGCATCAATAGTCGGCAGTCCATTTTTTGTCATGGAAAGACGGCATGGCGTTGTATTGGATACCGATTTTCCGGAGGGAACTGAACCGACTGAAGAGTTGGGACAGAAAATCTCGGAAAAAATGGTCGATCTATTAGTTGAGCTTCATTCGCTGGACTATAGGAAAACTCCATTGGTGGATATGGCAAAACCTAATGGCTTTATGCAGCGGCAGGTTGAGGGCTGGGTTGGCCGTTATGGACGCGCGCAAACTGATCCTATTGAAGGTGTAGACCAGCTATCCAAATGGTTGCTGAAGAATATACCTGTATCTCAGGAGCCTGCTATCATACATTACGATTTCAAACTGAATAATGCCCTGTTTTCAGAAGACTTTTCAGAAATAACAGGTCTTTTTGATTGGGAAATGACTACAGTTGGAGACCCATTGGCAGATCTCGGAGCGGCGATGAGTTATTGGATCCAAGCAGACGATCCCAGTTTACTGAGAAATGGACTCGGTAAAGCCCCTGTGACAGTACTTGATGGCTTCTACAGCCGCGAAGAATTTATTGCGAGATATGGGGCAAAGAGTGGACGGGATATATCGCACATGAATTTCTATTTAACGTTTGCTTATTTTAAATTGGCTGTCATCGTCCAGCAGATTTACTATCGCTATAAAATGGGGCAGACAAAGGATTCCCGGTTCGCGCATTTCGACCAATATGTTAAGAGTTTGGTAACCCATGCTTTATCAACTGCTCTAAAAAAATGATTCACTCCCCGACAATGTTTGATGCATTGCCAAAAAGATGGTCAAACTAAATCTGCAGTCAGTTAATTTAAACATATAGGAGAATTTGGTAAATATGAACGAGATGAATCTGAACGGGGTGGGGTATAGAGAAGGAAAAGGAGGAGTTTAAATGACTTCAGAACAAACCGGTGATTACGGATTGTTTACCGATCGCTTTACACAAAATCCTTATCCTGCTTATGAAAAATTACGGAAAGAGGACCCGGTGCATGCCGTGCGCTTTCCTGATGGCCAGCAGGGCTGGATGGTGACACGGTATTCAGATGCAGAGGAAGTCCTGAAAGATCCGCGATTCATTAAAGATATGTCGAAGATTTATGGAGGCAGCATGGACATGTTGAGTGTCTTTACGCAAAACATGCTGTTCGCAGACCCGCCTGACCACAAAAGATTGCGCGGACTTGCACAAAAAGCCTTTACGCCTAAAATGATTTCAGGCATGCGAGGAAGAATTCAGGAAATAACAGATGAATTGCTGGAGGCTATGGAAGGAAAGGATCGAGTTGACTTAATTGATGACTATGCTTTTCCGTTGCCGATTATTGTTATTTGTGAAATTTTAGGTGTGCCGTCAGCTGATCGTGATAAATTCCGTTTATGGTCTAATTCGCTGATTGAAGGGACCAGTGGAGAGCTGGGAGCTTCTGTTTATCAGCATATGAACGAATTTGTCCAATATTTGGGGCAGTGGTTTGCTAAAGTCCGCGAACAGCCTGGCGATGATTTGATCAGCAGCTTGATCCAGGCAGAGGAAGAAGGTGACCGTTTGAGTGAACGGGAACTTTACGGTCTTGTTACCTTATTAATCATTGCTGGACATGAAACGACGGTAAATTTGATTGGCAATACGGTGTTGTCCCTTTTGGAAACTCCAGAACAGCGAAAACTTTTGG
>JASLAI010000189.1 GCA_030147225.1 Planococcus sp. (in: firmicutes)
CACCCGAAGCCCAGGCTGGCGGACCGATTGCCTTTTTGCAGGAAGGCGATAGGGTAACTATCGACTCTGAGTTGCAGGAAATTTCCATGGATGTTCCCGAAGAAGAATTGGAAGAGCGCCGCAAAAACTGGGTAGCTCCACCACTTCATAAAAAAGGCGTGCTTGGTAAATATGCACATAACGTTTCCTGTTCTTCTAAAGGGGCAGTTACTGATTACTTAAATCGATAACGAAACCTTTACTGCATAAGTTAAATTACAGAAAGCTTCTTTTTTACATCGCTTCCGCTTCAATGCCTGAAAAGGAAGCGGTAGAGAGAAGCAACGGTTCTTAATTGATAAACAAAGCTCTATAGAAACAGCTCTCAGTGGAGGTTCTTTCATCTCCGCTGAGTCATTCTAAGATAAAAAGACGGAATATTATGTAAATTCAGAGGGTTGTGAAATATGCGCTGGCTCGCAGCGGTTCTTGCGCTGATAATTATGGCGCCAAAATTGGAGAAATGAAGTATCAGCCACTTGAACATGGGGATTAATTAATAGTTATGCAAGCGCTTAAAAAACGTGGGATCCGCATAATTTGTTGAATCCAGGGGAATTTTTCCTATTAATATAAAAATATTTCACATTTGATTTCCATGGAGGCAAGTTAGACAAACCAAACTTTTACGGCTAGTTGCTTTCCTGCTGAATAAGTGGGGATGTACTGGGCGCTGAAGCAGAATAAAAAAGGGGGAAAAGAAGATGGTAAAGAAAAAATTTGCATTTGTTTCAGTAATGTTGGCTAGTGTTTTGGGCTTAACAGCTTGCGGAGGTTCTGACAGTGGTTCATCAACAGGAGGAGAAGGAGGAGGATCAGGAGAAACTTATGTCCTGCAGGCCGGCCATTCATTGCCGGATGATCATCCTTACCACCTTGGATTTCTGGAAATGGCAGAAGCTGTAGAAGAACGGACAGATGGCCAAGTTACAATTGAAGTTTTTGCAAATAGTGAAATTGGAGCAGAACGCGAATTGACAGAAGGTATGGGACTTGGAACTGTCGATTTGGTCGTTTCATCAACAGCACCGGTTACTAACTTTGTGCCGGAATTAGGCGTGTTGGACGTACCGTTCTTATTCCAAGACCGTGAATCGGCTGTAGAAATTTTAGAAGGCGATATTGGTGATGAGTTATTTGCGAAAATGGAAGAAAACGGAATCATTGGCTTGTCATGGGGAGAAAATGGTTACCGCCATATTACGAATGCCGTGCGTCCGATTGAAACTCCTGAAGATCTGCAAGGCTTGAAAATCAGAACACAGGAAAACGAAATTCATCTGGCTGCTTTTGAAGCATTAGGTGCACAGCCTACCCCAATGGCTTGGACTGAAGCTATTACTGCATTGCAGCAGGGAGTAGTAGATGCTCAGGAAAATCCGGCAATTGTTGCAGATCAGTTCAGTTTATATGATGCAAACCAGAAATACATGAGTTTGACAGGCCATGTTTATTCTGTAGCGATTTATATGATGAGCCAGCAGACTTACGATGAATTGCCGGAAGAATTGCGTGATATTGTTGTTGAAGAAGGACAAAAAGCAGGAGCGAGAGAACGTGATTTGATTGTTGAAATGGAACAAGAATCGCTTCAAACTCTAAAGGATAATGGTATGGAAATCATAGAAGACATTGATACTGCACCTTTCCAGGAAGCAGTGCAGCCGGTTTATGAAACAATCGAACACCAGGATCTATTGAACGAAATTCTGGATGCCCAGTAAACGAACAATAAGTTAATTCAAAAAGAGAGAATTTTTTCTCTCTTTTTTATATCGGAGGCAAGACGATGGATAAATTAGTTGGGTATATGAATTTTGGCATTAAGCATGTATTAAATCTTCTCATGGCATTACTGGTCACCGTCGTTTTTCTTCAGGTGATTTTTCGGTTCATCTTGAATTCACCTCTTGCATGGACTGAGGAATTGGCGCGATATAGCTTGATCTGGTTGACTTTTCTAGGTGCGGCTTATGCAATGTCATTAAAGGCACATATCGGAATGGAGTTTTTTGTGAATTTATTCGGTGTTTCCATCCGTAAGGTTCTCTACATCATTGCGACATTTGCCAGTTTGATTTTCTTTCTATTAATGGTGATTGAAGGCTATGACTTGGCAATGCAAGGGATGTCCCAAACATCGCCCGTGCTGCGGATTCCTATGGGGATGATTTACATGATAATACCGGTAAGCGGTGTGGTTCTAATCATTAATATGGCCTCGCAGTTTTCAAAAGACTTTAAAAGCGGGGGTGTCTGACGATGGCATTGGTGCTGTTTATATTATTAATGGCTTTGTTTTTAATTAATGTGCCGATCGCCGTGGCACTTGGACTCGCTTCGACTCTCGTTTTCTTTCTCGATGGAAACGTTTCGTTAATCGTCATTATTCAGCGGATGTTCAACTCGGTTGACTCGTTTCCGCTGATGGCAATTCCGTTTTTTATTCTTGCAGGGAAATTGATGGAAAGCGGCGGGATTTCGCGGCGTCTGATCCATTTAGCCAACGTCATTTTTGGCCGAGTCAAAGGTGGCCTAGGCATTGTATCGATTGTGGCATGCGCCTTCTTTGCAGCCATTTCAGGGTCTGCAGCTGCCACGACTGCTGCAGTCGGGGCTTTAATGATTCCGGCAATGGTTAATAAAGGCTATGATAAAAGTTTTGCTACTGCCATTCAAGCAGCTGGGGGAACTATCGGCATTATGATTCCGCCAAGTGTACCCTTGGTTCTTTACGGTGTAGCGGCTGGTGTTTCAGTCAGCGAATTGTTTATCGCGGGGATTGTTCCTGGTTTGTTTGTTATGGTTTCGCTGATTTTGCTGGTATACCTGATTTCATTGAAAGAGGGCTATGGCGGAGGCGAAAAATTTGGATTCAAAGATTTTGTAAAGGCATTTTTAGATGCGTTTTTGGCTCTGATGATGCCAGTGATTATTCTTGGCGGTATTTACGGTGGGATTTTCACACCGACTGAAGCTGCAGTCGTAGCAGTTGTTTATGGCCTGTTTGTCGGGATTTTTATTTATCGCGAAATCAAATTGGCGGATTTAGCCAAAATTTTCTCTTCTTCTGTGGTCGTAACGGCAGTTATTATGTTCATCATTGCAGGAGCTTCGGTATTCGGCTACTACTTGACGCGGCAGCGGATTCCGGCTGAACTGACTGAATTGATGCTCAGTGTGACGGATAATTGGATTATTGCTTTATTGATTATCAATCTATTGCTGCTGATCTGTGGAGTTTTCCTGGAAACATCTGCAGCAATCATCATCTTAACGCCGATTCTTGTCCCGATTGCCAGTGCACTTGGCATCGATCTCGTGCATTTCGGCATTATCATGATTGTCAATCTCGGAATTGGGTTCATTACGCCACCAGTGGGAGTCAATTTATTTGTAGCCGCCAATATTGCGGGGACGAAGTTTGAAAGTCTGCTGAAAGCGATTGTTCCGTTTGTACTGATTATGATAGTCGATGTACTCATTATTTCATTCATCCCAGGAATCAGTTTATTTCTTCTTGGAGACTAAGAAATTGGAGGAAAGTTCATGCCAGCCTATAAAATAGCGGTCCTTCCCGGAGATGGGATTGGACCAGATGTTACAAAAGAAGCGATAAGAGTTTTGGAAGCCTTAAAGCAGACAGATGCTAGCTTTGATATGGATTTTAAACAGTTTGAATGGGGCAGTGAGTATTATTTGGAGCATGGGCATATCATGCCCGAGGACGGGTTGCATCAACTGAAGGATTTTGATGCGATTCTGTTTGGTGCCGTTGGAGACAAGCGAGTGCCGGATGAAGTTACTATTTGGGAATTGATTATGCCGATTCGTAAAAATTTTCAGCAATACGTTAATATGCGGCCAATCAGACGGTTGTCTGGTATTGAATCTCCCTTGAAAAATGAGAAGCCCATCGATTTTATGGTATTCCGTGAAAACGCAGAAGGCGAGTATTCCAATATCGGAGGCCGGCTTTATCAGCAGCACTCGCAGGAGATGGCTATTCAAAACACTGTCATCACTAAGCAAGGTGTTGAAAGAATTGCCAAATATGCATTTGAATATGCAAAAAAAAATAACAAATCTAAGGTGACCAGTGCGACTAAATCCAATGCCATTATTCATTCGATGAAACTATGGGATGAAGTAGTGGAGTCCGTGGCGAAAGACTATGCCGATATCGAACTTGAGAGTAATTTCATTGATGCTTTGGCAGCCTACTTTGTAATGCGTCCAGAATCGTTTGAAGTGGTAGTCGCTTCCAATCTGTTCGGAGATATATTGACAGATCTTGGAGCCGCTTTAGTCGGAGGTCTTGGGGTCTCCCCATCAGGCAATATTAATCCTGAAGGCGACTTCCCTTCCATGTTCGAAGCCATTCATGGTTCAGCACCGGACATTGCCGGAAAAGGAATTGCCAATCCGATTGCACAAATCTGGTCAGCCGCTTTAATGTTGGAGCATTTAGGAAGAACAGATCTGTCGACAGCAATAGTTGACGCCATTGAACAAGTGCTTCAAGAAGGGGCGGTGCTGACGCCGGATCTAGGAGGCAGTTCCACAACACAGGACGTGGGAACAGCCATTGCAGAAAAGGTTCAACAACTGGTAGCCAAATAGGGGGAGAGTTATATGAAGGTGGACACTAAAGTAGCAATTGTTACAGGTGCAGGCGGCGGAATGGGAAAAGTGGTAGTAGAGCAATTTCTTGAACAAGGAGCAAAAGTGGCGGGTATCGATATTCAAGTCGATGGCCTTGCTGAACTAGAAGCGCAATATCCGAATCAATTGCTCGTTATTCAAGGCAATTTGACGGATGAACAAAACGTGGAAGATGCTGTCAAAAAAACTGTCGATACTTTTGGGCAGGTTGATATACTGGCAAACGTTGCAGGAATTGCCCAGGCGGCGACTGACATAGAAAAAGTATCTTTGAAAGACTGGGAACGTATAATGTCGATCAATTCGACTGCGGTTTTCTTGACTTCCCGTGCAGTGGTTCCTTACATGAAGAAACAAAACAATGGATCTATCATCAATATAGCTTCTGTATCCGTAGACCGTCCGCGTCCAGGATTAAATGCTTATATCGCTTCAAAAGGAGCGACGATTTCCTTGACGAAAGCGCTAGCGATCGAATTGGCTCCTTATAATATTCGGGTCAATGCGATCAATCCGGGCCCTGCCGACACTAAAATGCTGGGCGAATTTACTGCAGCCGGCAGTGACGAAGGGATGGCAAAAGAGAATATATTCCGTAAAAGTGTACCGCTGGGTGAACTGATCACCCCGGAAGCAATCGCCAATTGTGTCTTATATCTCAGCTCTGATTTAGCAAAAATGATGACAGGCAGCGTAGTGAATGTTGACGGAGGACGTGGAATCTAGTTGTAGAGAGGTGAAAAAAGTGAAAAAACAACAGATGTATATAAATGGAGAATGGATAGATAGTATCGGGCGTGACCGGTTTGAAACAAAAAATCC
>JASLAI010000222.1 GCA_030147225.1 Planococcus sp. (in: firmicutes)
CTCTTCGTATCGTTCTATTTGGTAATCGCAGCTCGCAAGAATTCCAGCGAATGCATCGACAATTTCACTGTCAAACAAAGTTTTTCGGCAGCGGATCAGCTCTTCCGCTCCCAGCTTGAAAGACATTCCTTTGCTGTAGGAGCGCGCAGTCGTCATGGCATCAAAAGCATCAGCCACCCCGACAATTCGCGCAAATAACGGAATCTCATCTCCTGCCAAGCCATGCGGGTAACCGGTGCCGTCAAGTCGTTCATGATGGGACAAAGCTGTTTCAATGGCATGTGTCATTGCCTCTTTCGGCTCCATATTGGACAGGATGTCTGCGCCGATAACGGTGTGCTGCTTGATGGCTGCGAATTCGTCATTAGTCAGCCGTCCCGGTTTTCTGAGGATATTATCTGGTATGCCGATTTTTCCGATGTCGTGCAATAAAGCCGCTTTATACAGTTCTTCACAAGCATGTGCATCAAGTCCGAGCTTTTGGGCAATCCATAAGGAGTATTTCGCTACTCGCTCTGAGTGGCCGGCCGTATAAGGATCACGCGCATCCAACACTTTCGCTAAGGTGCGGATCATGCTCAGCAGCATGCGCTGCAGTTCGTCGTACATCTGGCTGTTGTGGAGTGCCAAAGCCGATTGGTTGGCAAGTGCCACCGCCAGGCTGATGTCCTGCTCCGAGAAAAAGGCAATGTCTTTTTTATTCAACAGCTGCAATGCGCCAAGCACATTGCCTTTGACAGCAAGCGGGACGGTGATCATCGATTTGGTTACAAAACCGCTTGAATGGTCTACACGATCGGCCCAATCCGGATTCAGTACTACATTCTGAATCAGCTGAGCTTGCCCTGTTTCAATCACTTTGCCGACGATGCCTTCATCCGGTTTCAATTCGATGTTTAGGATGTCAGACGCAGAAGGGCCGTACGCAGCAGCAGCCTTGATCGTTTGCCTTTCTTTATTCAGCACCCATAATGTCCCCGCTTCTGCCCCCACTACTTGAACCATCTGCAACAGAATGTTTTCGAGAACATCTCCCATTTCTATGTTTGAATTCAATTGCTTTGAGGCTTCCAGCAAGGTCACCAGTTCCTGAACTTTGGATTCTAACTCCTTTACTTGCGTCATAAATTTCCCCCGATAGCTTATATTAACCAAAAATGATTTATTTTTATGCTAGTTTTATTGTTTCTTGTCGATCATATCCTTTACTTTGAAGTTATGCAATATTATCCATATTATTTATTTTTTTATTTATATCGTTCCAGCGAAAAACCGCAGCCTTCCCAGTAATGGGAGGCTGCGGTTTTCCAGTTACGCTGGCTCAACCAATTGCCTTAAATTTTCAAACATTAAACTCCAGCCTTTCTGGCTTTCATCGCTAAATTCTGTACCGGTCCGTTTAATGTCTTCTTCTGTCCATCCTTCTTCATGCGGCACTGTGATCTCCTGGACAAAAGCCATCTCGCAGCTGTTCTGCACCATCGAGATCCACACCGCGACGCGGTCTTCCATGTCGTTGAACTGCGGCATCTTAAAGCTGAATATCAGCTTATGCGGCGGCTTCAGTTCGAGGTATTCGCCGGTCGCACGGTAGTCCACGCCTTCCCGGCGGTCCACAATTTCCCAACTGCCGCCAGCACGCAAGGAGTTCTTTGCCACTTGATTGGTGGCTTCAGTCGTGAACAGCCATTTCTTCATGAGTTCCGGATTGGTCCAGGCTTTATAAACCGCTTTGTCACTGGCTTTGAAACGACGCGCCATTGATAACGTTGCTATAGAAGTCGTCAATTCGATCATCCTTTCCGAATGGAATGAACGTATCTGTACCTTGCTGTTGCCTATACTGTACAACAGAAGTTTTTATGAGGCAATAGCGTCATTGTTATAAGCGATCTGTCTTTGTGACTTAAACTTTTGTCTGTTTGAATTAGAGGCCAGCATATTACCTGACGCTTTCCAGTGCCTGTTTCACCGTTGCATAGGAATCCGTATCCAGCATATCAATTCCGCTGTAGACGATTGCCTGAACCAGATCCGGCCGTAATCCTGCGATAACTACGTGAATGCCCATTAGCCGAAGCGTCCCGCCAATCTGTTGAAGTGACCGCGCAATATGCGCGTCAATTGTTAAAACTCCCGAAAAGTCAGTGATGACATGTTCTACATTCATCTCGGCAATTCTTGGGATGACCTTGTTCAGGATATGAGCTATCCGATAGTTGTCCATCACACCGATAAGCGGCAGTACAACCACGCCTTCGAGAACCGGTACAATCGGCGCTGACAGATTGAGCAGCTCTGCTTGCGTCTCCGCCTGGTACTTTTCTGAAATCTTCTCAAATGCATAAAATGTCTCGTTTAAACTGGCATCTAATACGGCATTGATTCCTTTGGTGGCTTTAGCACTCTCTACTATAGATAAGTCGAATTTCAGGCTTAGCCGCGTAAAGATTTCTGAAAAAACCTGCCGTGTCATTGGATAGCGGATGACGATTTCTGAAATCTTGCCTGCTGATGCCACTTGCATTTCTGCGTTCTTTTTACTCCATTCGATCAATGCATCGGGAACTTCAATATTTCCGCCTTCTAGAAGAGATTGTCCAAAAAAACCAAGAAGTTCAACATACATGTCGGCAGCCTGCTCTTTTTCCCATTGGGGAATGTTCAAGTTCATTTCCTGCACAACCGACTCAACCACTTCTACCGATAACGATTCGGCATTTTCACTTATGTACTGGCAAAAATCATTGAATGAAGACATTTCATTTCACACCTTTTTATTATGTTGAACTAATTATACCATTTGGCATGGGATTAGTTGAAAATCTAGTGGAAATCATTGTAATTTCTAAGCTTATTTAGTTCACCTGTTTACAAAACTGCCTTTTTTACTTTTTAGTATTTATTACAAGTAGAAAACAACTTTGCAGTTTTTTTGTTCTAAAGACAGCAAAAACCCCTTCGGAGAGATCTCCAAAGGGGTGCAATTTTTTTCACTTATTCCACTGTTACAGATTTCGCAAGGTTACGTGGCTTATCAACGTCGCAATCGCGGTGAAGTGCTGCATAATAGCTGATCAATTGCATTGGGATAACCGATACAAGCGGTGACAGCAATTCGTTGACTTTCGGCAGGACCAGGCTGTCGCCTTCTTCCTGCAAGCCTTCCATTGAAATGATGCATGTATGAGCGCCGCGTGCCGCTACTTCTTTGACATTGCCGCGGATGTTCAAGTTGACCGCTTCTTGCGTTGCAAGTGCGATAACCGGTGTGCCTTCTTCAATCAAAGCGATTGTTCCATGCTTCAATTCGCCTCCAGCAAATCCTTCAGCCTGGATGTATGAAATCTCTTTCAATTTCAATGAACCTTCCAGTCCAACGAAATAATCCATAACGCGGCCGATAAAGAAACAATTGCGTGTTGTAGACAAGTAGTCTGCAGCAATCTGTTCCATTTCTTCTTTAGAATCAACCTGCGCTTGAATAGCATTAGCGACGATTCCAAGCTCTTGAACCAAATCAAAGCCGATGTCAATGCCGCGCGCTTCCGCTGTTACTG
Source organism: Planococcus sp. (in: firmicutes) (assembly GCA_030147225.1). Lineage (GTDB taxonomy): Bacteria > Bacillota > Bacilli > Bacillales_A > Planococcaceae > Planococcus. The sequence continues at coordinate 3,561 of JASLAI010000222.1, forward strand.
CACCTAAGATAGACAATACAGCCAATTGTGCTGTATAGGCTTTAGTTGAAGCAACTGCGATTTCTGGGCCTGCATACAACAATAATGTATGGTCAGACTCGCGTGATAAAGTAGATCCGGCAACG
>JASLAI010000279.1 GCA_030147225.1 Planococcus sp. (in: firmicutes)
GGCAAAGGACAGCAAACAGTATCTTCTGTTGATGAATTGCATCTGGCAGAAGCACTGTTCACAAATGGTGAATGTGTAGCAGAAGCCTTTGTTGATTTCACGAAAGAGATTTCGGTGATCATCCAGCGCAATGTTCACGGGGAAACAGCCATTTTGCCAATTGGTGAAAACATTCATAAAGACCACATCCTGCATCAGACGATTGTACCTGCAAGAATCGATAGCGAAACGGTTGAACAAGCAAAGGCAGCAGCTGAACAAATTGCTACTCATCTGAATATGATAGGAACATTGGCTGTTGAAATGTTTGTTTTAGAAAATGGCGGCATCCTAGTCAATGAACTGGCTCCGCGTCCCCATAACTCCGGACATTATTCAATCGAAGCTACGAATAGCTCACAGTTCCATCAGCATATCCGCGCAGTTTGCGGCTGGCCGCTGCGCAAGCCGACTTTATGGTCAGAAGCTGTAATGGTTAATGTACTTGGCGAGCATGTAGCGCCGCTTACTTCAAAAATCGCACAATACCCAAATTGGTCAATTCATTTGTATGGAAAAGATGAAGCGAAGCAGAAACGGAAGATGGGACATGTTACGATATTAACGGAAGACTTAGAGGCAACTTTAAGTGAAATAGACGCATCTGGCATTTGGCCGGAATAATTGGAGGAACTTTAAAATGATCGAACGCTACACAAGACCTGAAATGGGTGCAATTTGGACGGATGAAAACAAATACAACGCATGGCTGGAAGTTGAAATTCTGGCATGTGAAGCTTGGGCTGAAATCGGCGATATCCCAAAAGAAGACGTAGCTAAAATCCGTAAAGGCGCTTCATTTTCAGTCGATCGCATTTTGGAAATTGAGGAAGAAACCCGCCATGATGTGGTAGCTTTCACAAGAGCGGTATCTGAAACACTTGGTGAAGAACGCAAATGGGTTCATTATGGCTTAACATCAACTGACGTAGTGGATACTGCCTTGTCTTATCTATTGAAACAAGCGAATGTCATCATCCGGAAAGACTTGACGAACTTTATCGAGATTCTTGCAAATAAAGCAAAAGAACATAAAATGACGGTCATGATGGGCCGGACACACGGCGTCCATGCAGAACCGACGACTTTCGGGCTGAAACTGGCACTATGGCATGAGGAAATGAAACGCAACCTGGAACGTTTCGAGGCAGCTGCGGCTTCCATTGAAACTGGAAAGATGTCTGGTGCAGTTGGAACTTATGCCAATATCGATCCGTTTGTTGAAGCATATGTCTGTAAAGAGCTGGGACTTGCGGCTTCACCGATTTCGACACAGACTTTACAGCGCGACCGCCATGCACAGTATTTGAGCGTTCTGGCATTGATCGGTTCATCGATCGAGAAATTCGCTACGGAAATCCGCGGACTGCAAAAGTCAGAAACGCGTGAAGTAGAGGAATTCTTTGCAAAAGGTCAAAAAGGCTCTTCTGCAATGCCGCATAAACGCAACCCGATTGGTTCTGAAAACATGACGGGGCTTGCCCGTTTGATCCGCGGCTACATGCTGACAGCTTATGAAAACGTCTCACTTTGGCACGAACGCGACATTTCGCATTCATCCGCTGAACGAGTGATTTTGCCGGACGCAACAATCGCACTTAATTATATGCTGAACCGCTTTGGCAATATCGTTAAAAACTTAACAGTGTTTCCTGAAAATATGAAACGCAATATGGATTCAACGCTTGGACTCATTTATTCGCAGCGTGTGCTGCTGACGTTGATCGATAAAGGAATGGCTCGTGAAGCTGCTTATGACACGGTTCAGCCTTGTGCAATGGAAGCATGGGAAAACCAGACGCATTTCCGCAAAATTGTGGAAGCGAATGAAACCATTACAGCTAAGCTTTCCAAAGAAGAATTGGACGATTGCTTTGATTACAACCATCACCTGCAGCAAGTGGACATGATTTTCGATCGGCTTGGACTAAACTAAACGGGGGCTTCTAAAAATGGAAAAAGGTCAGTTATTGTACGAAGGAAAAGCAAAACGCTTGTATGCAACGGACGAACAGGGAATTTTGTGGGTGGAATATAAAGATTCAGCAACGGCTTTCAACGGTGAAAAGAAAGAAGAAATCACTGGCAAAGGCATTTTGAACAATAAAATCACGTCACTGATTTTCACGAAATTGCAGGAAGCGGGCATTGCTTCTCATTTCGTCAAGCAATTGTCTGACCATGAACAATTGGTGCAAAGTGTCAGCATCATACCATTGGAAGTAGTAGTCCGCAACATCACAGCCGGCAGTATGGCCAAACGCTTAGGAATTGAAGAAGGCGTGGCCATCAGTCGTCCGGTAGTAGAGTTCTATTTGAAAGACGATGAACTGGGAGATCCGTTGATCACAGATGAGCATGTCGACATGCTGGATTTGGCAACTCCAGAAGAAGTAACAGAGCTTAAGAAGAAAGCACGTGACATCAACGATATTTTAATCGGCTTTTTCAAAGAAGTGGGTGTCGATCTGGTTGATTTCAAGATTGAATTTGGCCGCGACACAAATGGAAATGTTTTATTGGCAGACGAAATTTCACCGGATACCTGCCGGCTTTGGGATTCTGAAACCAAACAGAAGCTCGATAAAGACGTATTCCGCCGTAATCTCGGAAATTTAACTGAAGCGTACGAACTCATTTTAACTCGTCTAGGAGGACAACTCTCATGAAAAAAGTAAAAGTATACGTAACATTGCGCGAAAGTGTATTAGACCCGCAAGGTTCTGCAGTTATGGGCTCTCTTCATAAAATGGGCTATGGTGAAGTGGAAGACGTACGGATCGGTAAATACCTGGAATTGGTCATCGGAGACAGCGAACGGGATGTGGATGCATTAGTTAACGAGTTGTGCCACCGTCTGCTAGCGAACACGGTTATTGAAGATTACCGTTACGAAATTGAGGAGGTTGTCTCGCAATGAAATTCGCAGTGATTGTGTTCCCAGGCTCAAATTGTGATTTGGACATGTACCATGCGGTCAAGGACGAACTAGGTGAAGAAGCGGAATATGTTTGGCATGACTCAAAGGATTTGAGCGGCTATGACGGCATTTTGCTGCCAGGTGGATTTTCATACGGCGATTACCTGCGCTGCGGCGCTATTGCCCAATTCTCTGGTGTCATGGATGAAGTGAGAAAAGCAGCTGAAGCAGGGAAACCGGTTCTTGGAATCTGTAATGGCTTCCAGATTTTAACGGAAGCGGGCTTACTTCCAGGCGTTCTATTGCGCAACAAAAACCTGAAGTTCATGTGCCGTACTGTTGGATTGAAAGTCGAGAACAATAATACATTGTTCACCAACGAATACACGCAAGGACAGGAAATCCAAATTCCGATCGCACATGGGGAAGGCAACTATTTCTGCGATGATGCGACTTACAGCCACCTTAAAGAAAACAATCAAATCGTCTTTACCTATGCAGATGATTTTAACGGCAGCCGCAACAATGTTGCAGGCATCATCAATGAACGCGGCAACGTGCTTGGCATGATGCCCCATCCGGAACGCGCCGTATCTGACTTGATCGGCGGCAAAGATGGATTGGCTTTATTCAGATCAATCGTAAAACAGTGGAGGGAAGCACATGTCAGTCATGCTTGAGCCAAATACTGCTCAGATAAAAGAACAGAAAATATACCAGCAAATGGGCTTATCGGATGCGGAATTTACTATGGTTGAAGAGATTTTAGGAAGAACGCCAAACTATACAGAAACAGGTTTGTTCTCCGTTATGTGGTCTGAGCATTGTTCTTACAAAAATTCTAAACCGGTATTGGCGAAATTCCCGACTAAAGGGGAACGTGTTCTGCAGGGACCGGGCGAAGGCGCTGGGATTGTAGACATCGGCGACGGACAAGCGGTCGTATTTAAGATGGAATCGCATAACCATCCATCAGCCATTGAACCTTATCAGGGAGCAGCTACTGGCGTTGGCGGAATTATCCGGGACGTTTTCTCGATGGGCGCACGCCCGATTGCTTTGCTCAACTCACTGCGTTTCGGTGAATTGACAACTCCGCGGGTTAAATATCTGTTTGAAGAAGTCGTTGCAGGTATTGCTGGTTACGGTAACTGCATCGGTATTCCGACAGTTGGCGGGGAAGTTCAGTTTGACGATTCTTATGACGGCAATCCACTGGTTAACGCAATGTGTGTCGGATTGATCAATCACGAAGATATCCAAAAAGGCATCGCTAAAGGCACTGGCAACCCTGTTATGTACGTCGGTGCTAAAACAGGCCGTGACGGCATCCACGGAGCGACATTCGCTTCTGAGGAGTTGACGGATGGATCTGATAAAAATCGCCCGGCTGTTCAAGTCGGTGATCCGTTTATGGAGAAGTTGCTGCTTGAAGCTTGCCTTGAATTGATTAAATCGGATGCTTTAATTGGAATTCAGGATATGGGTGCGGCCGGATTGACTTCATCTTCAGCAGAAATGGCTTCAAAAGCTGGATCAGGCATCGAGATGGATTTGGACCATATTCCTCAGCGTGAAACTGGAATGACTGCCTATGAAATGATGCTTTCCGAATCTCAGGAGCGTATGCTCATCGTCGTTAAAGCAGGACGCGAGCCTGAAATCGTCGAGTTGTTCGAAAAATACGGCTTGGATGCTGTAACGGTTGGTACTGTCACAGACGACTCCACGCTGCGCTTAAAGCACAAAGGAGAAATTGTCGCAGAAGTGCCGGTTGATGCACTTGCAGAAGACGCACCGGTTTATCATAAACCATCAGCAGTTCCTGCTTACTTCACAGAATTCCAACAGTTGGAGAATGCAGAACCGCAAGTTACTGATTACAACGAAACCTTGACTGCTTTACTGAAGCAGCCAACCATCGCCTCAAAAGAATGGGTCTACGATCAATACGATCATCAAGTGCGCACAAGCACTGTAGTGAGCCCGGGATCGGATGCAGCAGTGGTGCGGGTTCGGGGCACCAATAAAGGACTTGCGATGACAACGGATTGCAACTCTCGCTATATTTATTTGGATCCGGAAACGGGTGGTAAAATTGCAGTAGCTGAAGCGGCTCGTAATGTCGTCGTGTCAGGTGCAAAACCTCTTGCCATCACCGATTGCTTGAACTTCGGGAACCCGGAGAAGCCAGAAATCTTTTGGCAGCTTGAAAAAGCGGCAGACGGCATGTCTGAAGCCTGCACAATCCTGGATTCTCCAGTTATCGGCGGAAACGTCTCGTTATACAATGAAACCAATGGCACTGCCATTTACCCAACACCAACAATCGGCATGGTCGGACTTGTTGAAGACCTGTCTCATGTAACGACGCAAGATGCTAAAAAAGAAGGCGATCTCGTGTATTTGATTGGTGAAAGCTTTACTGAATTTGGCGGAAGCGAACTGCAGAAGATGGTTGAAGGACGTATTTTCGGCAAAGCTCCAGCCATCGATTTGACAATAGAAGCAAGGCGCCAACAGGAAATTCTTTCAGCTATCCAACAGGGACTTATTGCTTCGGCGCATGACGTTGCAGAAGGCGGAGTTGCCGTTGCCTTAGCTGAAAAAACATTCGGCAAAGGATTGGGAATAAACGTTACCTTGTCCGGATCAGCGACGACGGCTTTATTCAGTGAATCGCAATCTCGTTTTGTTGTAACAGTAAGTCCGGAAAAAGCAGCACAATTCGAAAAGATCGTATCAGACGCCAAGAAAATCGGCCAAGTCACGGGTGACAACTTAGTAATCAACGGTGAAGATGGTACGGCTTGGGTCAACGATTCAGTCGCAACGCTTCGCTCAGCTTGGAAAGGAGCTATCCCATGCTTGCTGAAATCAGAAGCTTAAATGAAGAATGTGGTATTTTTGGGATTTGGGGTCATCCAAATGCGACGCAATTGACCTATTACGGGCTGCATGCATTGCAGCATCGTGGCCAGGAAGGCGCCGGAATTGTTTCGACAGATGGAGATGCTCTTCGCCCATTGAAAGGCGAAGGCATGGTCAGTGAAGTTTTCACACCTGAAAAAATAGAAAAAATTGCAGGACATGCGGCAGTCGGCCATGTGCGCTATGCAACAGCAGGGGGCAGCGGCATTGAAAATGTCCAGCCCCTGCTCTTTAATTCGACTACGGGCAGCTTGGCAATTTCGCATAACGGCAACCTTGTCAATGCTACAGAGCTGAAAGGCCATCTGGAACGGCAGGGCAGCATTTTTCAAACCACTTCCGATACAGAAGTACTTGCTCATCTGATCAAAAGAAGCGGTTATGCTTCGTTTGAAGAAAAAGCTAAAAACGCTTTATCTTTATTGAAAGGTGCTTTTGCCTGTGTCATTTTGACAGAAGAAGCAATGTATATCGCACTGGATCCGAACGGCCTGCGCCCATTATCCCTTGGGAGATTAGGCGATGCTTGGGTGACAGCATCGGAAACTTGTGCATTTGATATTGTCGGTGCGGAATTTGTCCGTTCAGTTGAACCAGGCGAGTTTTTAATCGTCACAAAAGACGGCATGCGTGCAGAACGCTTTGCTTATCCTGAGGAACGTTCGATCTGTACGATGGAATATGTCTACTTCTCCCGTCCGGACTCAGACATCGATGGAATCAATGTCCACACTGCCAGAAAACGTCTTGGCGTTCAATTGGCTAAAGAAGTGCAAATTGAAGCGGATGTGGTAACAGGTGTACCCGATTCCAGTATTTCGGCAGCGATCGGCTACTCGGAACAAAGCGGTATTCCCTATGAATTGGGATTGATCAAAAATCGCTATGTCGGCCGTACGTTTATCCAGCCTTCACAGGATTTGCGTGAACAGGGTGTCAAAATGAAATTATCTCCTGTCCGCCAAGTGGTTAAAGGCAAACGTGTCATCATGGTAGATGATTCTATCGTCCGCGGAACGACCTCGCGGCGCATCGTCAACTTGTTGAAGGAAGCAGGGGCAACAGAAGTACATGTAGTAATCAGTTCGCCGCCCATCAAAAATCCATGTTTTTACGGCATTGATATCAGTACGGCGGGCGAATTGATTGCGGCCAATAATACAGTAGAAGAAATGCGTGAAATTATTGGAGCAGACTCACTGACTTTCCTATCAGTGGACGGCATGGTCCAAAATATCGGACGGACAGATCCCGGCTCGAAATGCGGCCATTGCCTAGCTTGTTTCACCGGGGAATACCCGACCAACATTTATCCGGATACCGTATTGCCGCACGAAAAAGAAAAAGTGAAATAAGGGGGAACCGGTGTGTCAAAAGCATATGAAAAAGCAGGCGTTAATATCGAAGCAGGCTATGAAGCGGTCAACCGCATGAAATCCCACGTGGAACGTACAGCGCGCAAAGGAATGCTGGGTGCGTTTGGCGGTTTCGGCGGCATGTTCGATTTGTCTGAGTTGAATTTGAAAGAACCGGTTCTGGTTTCCGGGACAGATGGAGTAGGCACAAAATTGAAGCTGGCGTTCATGGCGGACCGGCACGACACAATCGGCATCGACTGTGTCGCCATGTGTGTCAATGACATTGTGGCGCAAGGTGCAGAACCTTTGTTCTTCCTTGACTATATTGCAGTCGGCAAAGCGGTTCCTGAAAAAATTGAACAAATTGTCAAAGGGGTAGCGGATGGTTGTGTTCAGGCAGGCGCTGCATTGATTGGCGGGGAAACGGCAGAAATGCCGGGACTCTATGAAGAAGACGAATACGACATTGCCGGTTTTGCGGTAGGCGCTGCAGAGAAATCCAAAATTGTCACTGGAGAAAAAATAACAGCAGGTGACATCCTGATCGGTCTTGCTTCGAGCGGCATCCATTCAAATGGTTATTCGCTTGTACGCCAGATCATCTTTGAACAAAACAATTTCAAGCTCGATCAAAAAGTCGATGGCTACGAAGGACTTGGTCCGATCGGCGACGCGCTTTTGACGCCAACAAAAATATACGCCAAAGCAGTTGCAGCCATCGGCAATGAAACTGTTATCCATGGTATGGCTCATGTAACAGGCGGCGGTTTTATCGAGAATATTCCACGGATGATGCCAGAAGGCTTAGGCGCTGAAATTTCTCTCGGCAGCTGGGCAGTGCTTGATATTTTCACCTTGTTGAAAGAAAAAGGCGAATTGACGGACCGAGATCTGTTTTCAGTTTTCAATATGGGCATTGGCTTTGTCTTGGCTGTCGCTCCTGAAGATGCGGAGCAGGTCTTGAAAACAGCTCAGGCAAATGGCGAGCAGGCTTATCAAATCGGTCGTGTCTCCAACACGGAAGGCGTTCAATTCGATGGTGAACAGGACGGCACGCTAAATGAACGATAAACCGAAAATTGCTGTTTTTGCGTCAGGCAACGGCTCCAATTTTCAGGCCATTGCTGACGCGATTGCCGAAGGCCAGCTGCAGGCGGAGTTGATGCTTGTAGTCACGGACAAGCCACAGGCCTTTGTTGTAGAACGCGCTCGAAAGGCAGGAGTGGCATCTTTTTCGTTTATTCCTTCTGAGTTCGAGTCGAAAGCGCTTTATGAGCAGATGCTGAAAGAAAAACTGCAGGTGCATGAAGTGGAGTGGATTGTTCTGGCAGGTTTTATGCGTTTAATCGGTCCGGTTCTGCTGGAAGCATACGAAAATCGCATCGTTAATATCCATCCGTCGGTCTTGCCTGCTTTCCCGGGGAAAGATGCCATCGGCCAGACCTTGGCTGCGGGAGCAGAGGAAGCTGGCGTCACAGTTCATTACGTCGATGCGGGAATGGATACTGGAAGCATCATCACACAGCAGTCATTTCCGGTTGCGGGGCGTGGACGTGAAGAAGTTGAGCAGCAGATCCATCAGATTGAACATGAATTGTATCCTGCAGCTTTGCAGAAATTATTTGATCGGTAAAAATTGCCGGTCTTAATCTTTAGGAGGACTATTTGTGAAAAAAAGAGCATTACTCAGCGTATCGGATAAATCAGGCATATTGGAATTTGCACAGGAATTGGAAAAGATGGGCTATGAACTTCTATCAACAGGCGGAACCAAAAAGTTTCTTGAAGAAAACAGTGTGTCCATTACAGCCGTCGATGAAGTGACGAAGTTTCCTGAAATTTTGGGCGGCCGCGTAAAAACACTTCATCCTTTAGTACATGGTGGTTTGCTGGCTAAGCACGATGATGCAGAACACCAAAGCCAAATGGCTGAAAACGGCATTTCGCCGATCGATATTGTTTGTGTCAATCTCTATCCGTTCCGTGAAACTATCGCTAAACCGGATGTGACCGTGGAAGACGCCATCGAAAATATTGATATTGGCGGTCCGACAATGCTTCGTTCTGCTGCAAAAAACCATGCCTACGTAACAGTCATTGTCGATGCAGGGGATTATGCTGCGGTATTGGCTGAATTACATAATGACAATGCCACCACACCTGAAACTAGACGCCGCTTGGCTGCGAAAGTTTTCCGCCATACTGCTGCTTATGATTCGCATATCTCCAACTACTTGACCGACTTAACCGGCGAAGAATATCCGGACCAATTGACGCTTACTTATGAATTGTCCCAAACACTTCGGTATGGTGAAAACCCTCATCAAAAAGCCGCATTTTACCGCAGTCCGCTTGGCTCGGATTTTTCCATTGCCAATGCCGATCAATTGCATGGCAAGGAATTGTCTTATAACAACATCCAGGATGCCAATGCTGCACTTCAAATCATCAAAGAATTCAAGATGCCGGCAGCGGTTGCTGTTAAGCACATGAACCCTTGTGGCGTCGGTACTGGCGAGACAATTGCTAATGCTTTCGGAAAAGCCTACGAAGCCGATTCGACTTCCATTTTTGGTGGAATTGTCGCATTAAACCGTGAAGTGGATGCTGAAACCGCAAAACAACTAGCGACAATTTTCCTTGAAATCATTATTGCTCCATCATTTTCTGAAGAAGCAATCGAGTTATTGACTCAAAAGAAAAATATCCGGTTGTTGACCATCCCATTCGACAGCAATACCAACGATAAATGGAATACGGTTACTGTTGAAGGCGGATTATTGATCCAGCAACCTGATGCTTACGGTTATGAAGATGCAGATCTCCAAATCGCGACAGAACGCCAGCCTACAGAAGAAGAGCTTGCTGCATTAAAGCTTGGCTGGAGTGTCGTAAAACATGTTAAATCAAATGCCATTGTCGTATGCAATTCAGAAATGACACTTGGCATCGGTGCTGGCCAGATGAACCGTGTGGGATCAGCTAAAATCGCGTTGGAGCAGGCGGGTAAAGAGGCACGCGGTGCCATCATGGCTTCAGATGCTTTCTTCCCGATGAGCGATACTGTGGAAGCCGCCGCACAGGCCGGCATCAAAGCTATTATTCAGCCAGGCGGTTCCAAGAAAGATCAGGAATCGATCGATAAAGCGAACGAATACGGGATTGCCATGGTCTTTACAGGCATCCGTCATTTTAAACATTAATCGAGGTGAAACAAAATGAAGGTATTGGTCATTGGACGAGGCGGACGGGAACATGCCATCGTGCGGCAGTTCGCAAACTCTGCATCCGTCACTAAAGTTTTTGCAGCTCCTGGAAATGAGGGAATGCTTGAAGATGCTGAAATAGCTGCAATCGATGAAATGGATTTTGCTGGATTAGCGGAATTCGCTCAGCAGCAAAGAGTGGATTTTAGTTTTGTCGGTCCTGAACAGCCGTTATCTCAAGGCATTGTCGATTTTTTTGAAACTAAAGGCTTACGTATTTTCGGTCCATCAAAAGCAGCGGCGCAAATTGAAGGCAGTAAAGCCTTTGCCAAGGAACTAATGAAGAAGTACAGCATTCCGACTGCGGGATATGAAACCTTTACAGAGATAGAACCTGCGCTTGCCTGCATCAGGCAGCAGGGAGCTCCGATTGTCATTAAAGCGGATGGCCTCGCTGCTGGTAAAGGCGTGGTTGTCGCATTGACCGAAGAGGAAGCTGTTTCTGCTGTCAATGATATGCTGGAAGGACAGAAGTTCGGTGAATCAGGTTCGAAAGTAGTTATTGAAGAATTTTTAGATGGGGAAGAATTCTCGTTCATGTCATTTGTCCAAGACGGACAGATTTATCCGATGGTCATTTCACAGGATCATAAGCGTGCATATGATGGGGATCGCGGACCGAATACAGGAGGGATGGGCGCCTACTCGCCTGTCCCTCAAATATCCCAGGATATTGTCGATGAGACTTTCGTGAAAATTGTCGAACCGGCTGTCCAGGCGATGGCGTCGGAAGGAACACCTTTTAATGGCATTCTCTATACCGGTGTCATCTTAACTGAAAAAGGTCCGAAAGTAATTGAATTCAACGCACGTTTTGGAGATCCGGAAACACAAGTGGTCCTGCCGCGCATGAAATCTGATTTCGGACTTTTTATGGATGCTATTCTTAAAGGGGAGCCCGCAGAATTGGAATGGAATGACCAGGCTGTGCTTGGTGTGGTCATTGCAGCGGACGGTTATCCAGAGAAGGTCCAAAAAGGCGCTCTTTTGCCTGATTTGACTAAACTTACAGGAGTTGAAGTGACCCATGCCGGCACTAAGCTGTCGAACGG
>JASLAI010000298.1 GCA_030147225.1 Planococcus sp. (in: firmicutes)
ACAAAACAGAAATTATTGTCACCAATGGTGCCAGTGAAGGACTGGATTCTCTCTTCCGTGCCATTTTGGAAGAAGGAGATGAAGTTATTTTGCCGGCGCCGGCTTATCCAGGATATGAGCCTATTATCAAGCTATGCGGAGGAAAAGTAATTTATTTGGATACTTCCGATACGGGCTTCCAGCCGGATCCACAGCGTTTGGAAAGTTTAATAACAGAACGTACCAAAGCGGTTTTGATGAATTTCCCCTCCAATCCAACAGGTGTCACGATGGAGTCTGCCCAACTTGAAAAAGTTGCAGCAGTATTGGAAAAGCATGAAGTCTTTATCATCACGGATGAAATTTACAGTGAAAATTCATATGGTGAAAAGCACTCTACTTTTGCCCGATTTGATAAATTGCGCAATCGTACATTCTTGGTCCATGGCCTGTCGAAGTCGCATTCAATGACAGGTTGGCGAATCGGTTTTGTTCTGGGTCCTGAACTGTATATGAAGCATGTATTAAAAGTGCATCAGTACAATGCGATTTGTGCTTCTGTGCCAGGTCAATTCGCTGCGCTCGAAGCGATGAAAAATCAGCGCCATGTTCCTGCTGAAATGAATAAACAATATATTTTGAGAAGAGATTTTGTGTATGGCCGTTTAACAGAGATGGGCATAGATGTGGTTCTGCCAAAAGGCGCATTTTACATTTTTCCATCAATTGAAAAGTTCGGCATGACTTCTTTGGAGTTCGCTGAACGTTTATTGAAAGAAGGCGGTGTAGCAGCCGTGCCTGGCTCTGCTTTCACAACTTATGGTGAAGGATTTGTTCGAATTTCTTATGCTTACAGCATGTCGGTGCTTGAAGAAGGTATGGATCGATTGGAAAAATTCATCCATACATTGAATTGATTTAAGAGATGGACGATTAATCGACTGCCACATGGGTAAAGTTTCTTATATGAAAAGGAGCTGAACACTATGTCAAATCCACAATTTTATCGATTTGAAGACGATGGAGCAATTCCAAATAACCCTTCACTGGAAGTAATTTTGTATCCTGCTGCTTTTGTACAGAAAACGGAAGAAATTGAAGCGACATTCAACAGTCACGATTGGACAAACAGCTGGACCGGTGGGGTTTTCGAATATCACCATTACCACAGCAACACGCATGAAGTTTTAGGAGTGCGCAGCGGGTCTGCGACTTTGCAGATTGGCGGGGAGCAAGGGGAGGCCTTGTCGGTCACAGCCGGGGATGTCGTATTGCTGCCAGCAGGAACAGGTCATAAAAAGCTTGAATCCAGTGATGACTTTGAAATTGTCGGTGCTTATCCCGGGGGCGTCTCTTACAATCTGAAGACTGGTGAACCAGGAGAACGCCCATATGTTCTGGAGGATATTCAAAATACACCGCTTCCAAAAACAGATCCTGTCTTTGGCCATAACGGACCTGTTATTGAAAAATGGTCATGAAACGCATAGAAGCCCTTTGCCAGTCCCTGGCGAAGGGCTTTTGAGTTTTGAAAATTAATTCCATCAAAACCTTGTATGTTTCATCCGTTACTCGTAATAACCTTCAGTCGATTTTCGGAAAGTCTTAAATTGATCGGCATCATGGCCGAACCAGACATCTGAATTGGTTTCTTTTGAAATTCTGCGGATTTTTTCGACGGCAGAAGTATAACCGACAGAATCGTAAAGGATACCAGGCGGTTTGATGGGGGGACCAAAACTTTCAGCTGTGTATATAGCATCGGACGCAAGAATGATTCCACCTGTTTCAGGCAATTGAATTTGCAGGCCGAGCATGCCCCATGCATGGCCGCTGCCAAAATTCAGGATTTTGATTCCTTCAGCAAGCTGCAAACCATCTTCTGACCGTTTGACGGTCTGCCATTGCAGGTTGTTTTTAATCCAGGCATCAATGTCACCCCAGATGTAGGCACCTTCTTTCATATTCCGGGCGTATGTCTGCAAGGCACCGTTAAGTTCATCTTCATGGACGATTATGGTGGCATTGGTGAATAGTTCAAGACAGCCGGCATGATCTAAATGCAGATGGGAAGCAACCACATATTTGATGTCCTCCGGGCGAACATTCAATTCCTCCAGCCGGTGATGCAAATAACATTCTTCCGGCATGTCAATCGGAAAAAGGGATTGTGTCACTTTCCCCCAGCGGCCTTCTGCACCCATCGAATTTGGGTTGCAGGCCGTATCGAATAGGATTTTTCCTTCCGGATGATCAATCAATACCGTGTAGACCGGAAATGTCACCATTTCACCCGGCGGATTCGGATTTTGTACACTTGCTGGGTTATGCATCGAAATCATGTAATTCTTGTCCATGCTTAAGGTGCCGTTGTCCATTACATAGAGCTTCGGATTTGGCTTGATAATACCAGTCATCAATTTTCCCCCTCTCAGAATACTTCCATAATATCACAATTTTCAGATAATGATATAAGGTAATTAAAAAACTCTTGAGCGATTATGCTCAAGAGTTTGAAGATGGGGAACTGATTAATGAACCATGGCCGGTTCAAAAAATTCCTTGTATAATTCATTCAATATCTTTTGTTCATCTTCTTTCAGGATGCCGAATACCAAACTTACTTCTGAAGAACCCTGATTGATCATTTCAATATTTACACCGGTTCTGGCAAAGGCATTAGCGGCTCGGGCAGTGAGACCTTTTGTATTGTTCATGCCTTCGCCAACAAGGACAATCATTGAAAAATCACTTCGGATATGGACATCGTCAGCCTGAAGTTCTAATTTTACTCGCTCAATAATGCGCTGTTCTTTATCGGCAGTCAATTGATGGCTGCGCAGAATAACAGACAGGTTATCAATGCCAGAAGGAAT
>JASLAI010000304.1 GCA_030147225.1 Planococcus sp. (in: firmicutes)
GGGTTGCCGAAGATGCTGAGTGCAAGTTCTGTCCGACCTGATCCCATCAGGCCTGCAATTCCGATAATTTCCCCTTTTTTCAATTCAAGGTTAATGTTCTTTGCAACTTCACGTCCCAGTTGCGTATCGTAGGCAGACCAGCCTGTCAGTTTTAATACCGTTTCACCAATTTTCTTGTCCGGCCGTTTTGGGTAAATATCTTCAATTTCACGTCCGACCATATTTTTAATGATGATGCTTTCGGTGATTTCCCCTTTGCGTGCATCAAGCGTGCAAATTGTCTGGCCATCCCGCAACACCGTCGCTTTGTCTGCAATTGAAATAACTTCCTTCAATTTATGTGAAATCATGATACAGCTGATGCCCTGACTTTTGAGTTCCTTCAATAAATCCAATAAGTTTTCACTATCGTTTTCGTTCAACGCAGCGGTCGGCTCATCGAGGATGAGCAGTTTTACATCTTTGCTGAGTGCTTTAGCGATTTCAACCAATTGCTGTTTTCCGACACCGAGGTCCTTGATCAAGGTTTCCGGCGTAACATTCAACTTCACTTTTTTCAGCATTCGAGTCGCTTGGACGATGGTTTCATTCCAATCGACAAACGGACCTTTTTTGATTTCATTGCCAGCGAAGATGTTTTCGTATACCGTCAAATCCGGAAATAAAGCAAGCTCTTGATAGATAATGCCGATTCCTGCTCGGACACTGTCATTAATTTCATTGAACTGCTGGACTTTTCCTTCGAAAACAATATCGCCTTTATATGTTCCATAAGGATAAACTCCGCTCAGTACTTTCATTAAAGTCGATTTCCCTGCTCCATTTTCGCCAATCAGGCAGTGAATTTCTCCCTTTTCCACTTTAAAACTGACATCAGAAAGGGCCTTGACGCCTGGAAATTCCTTGGTAATGTTATTCATTTCTAAAATATATTCACTCATGCAATTGCCCCCTGCTCTAAATACGAGTGAAACGGAAGAATAGCGATAAGGTTCTATCACTATTTTTCCGCTTCGCTGTATTTTTACTCTAGCCCTGTAAACTCACTTGCTTCGTAATACTCAGAATCAATCAATTCAGCTTTAACATTTTCCTGGTCCACAACAATGACCGGAGTTTGCTTTGCTTTTACTTCTACTGATCCGTTGTCATATGTTCCAGTCGTTTCAGGTGTATTGCCATCCAACACTTCAACTGCCATGCCCATAGCATCTGTAACCAATGAACGGACATCTTTAAAGACGGTCATAGATTGTTTTTCATCGATGACGTACTGAATGGACGCTTTTTCAGCATCTTGGCCAGTGATCAAATAGTTGGTTACTGCACTGTCAGAAGCAAATACATCTGCGATTGAACGAGCTGTTCCATCATTCGGCGCAAGAATTGCTACATCGCCTTTCATGTGATCTCCTACAGAAGTCAAATGCGTCTGTGCTTTGTTTTTGGATTCATTCGGATCCCAGTTGGTCGTAACCTGCCCGATAATTTTGCTCAATTGCTCACGTGAAAGGTCTTTTGTATCTTTTAATGTTTCCGCTTCACTCGAGTTGGCTACTTTGAACGTGCCATCCGCGATTTTTGGCTGAAGCACTTCCCATGCTCCTTGGAAGAACAGGAACGCATTGTTATCTGAAGATGCTCCTGCATATAGGTAAAGCGGAATATCTGTGCCTTCTGCGTTATCGACTAGGTATTGGGCCTGTGCCGCTCCCACTGCCAAGCTGTCAAACGTTACATAATAGTCCACTGCATCCGTATCTGTAATCAAACGGTCATAAGCTATGACTGTCACATCTTCTTTTTTCGCCGCTTCTACTGCAGCTGCTGCTGCTGGCCCATCATGAGGTGTAATGATCAATACTTTGATGCCTTTGTTCAGCAAAGCTTCAACATTTTCTTTTTCTTTTGCTGAAGATCCCTGGCTGAATAAGATTTCTGTCGAATAATCGGAATCTGCTAATGCATCTTTAAAGCGCTGCTCATCCTGAACCCATCTTGGCTCATCTTTAGTCGGCAGTACAATTCCCACATCCACGGCTGATGAAGATCCTCCACTGGCGTCACTGTTGCATCCGGCAGCTACCAACGCAAACATCATAAGCATTATCAGAAACAGGACACCTTTAAAATTCTTTCTCATTATTCATCCCTCTCCCTTTAAATAAGTTAAGTACAACTTTAGTATAAGTTCAGTTATCGATAATGAAAGCGCTATCAATAGCACTCTTTTAACATCATCTGTACTTTTTTAACTTTCCTATATACTTGTCTCCACAAAAAAAGCATTTCCACTTGTCGATCGAGCCGACAGTGGAAATGCTCTTTTATTTTCTGTATCTAATCGCCAAGCCTTTCAGGAAGTTTCGTGCGTAGCGATCGCCGCATTCTTTGTAGTTTTTATGGCCCACTTTTCGCAGTAATGCGCCGAGCTCGCCTCTTGTTACAGTAACGCCAGCTAAATCCCAAATTTCCAACATGTCTTCACTGTTGAGCTGCAAAGCGATCTTCACTTTTTTCAACAGCAGATTGTTAGAACGCTCATTCGTCAACGGTGGAATTTCAGGCTGTCCTGGTTTAGGTTCCTGACGTCCTCGTTTAAAAATGATAAAGCCATTCAAGAACGATTCAAACAAATAATCATCCGCTTTAATGTAATCATCACTTTGTTGTTCTGCCCAAATGCTGTCGTTGTCCTCATCATCACTTTCCGTGGTCTTTGTCAGTACTTTCAGCACTTCTTCCTTACTCAGCTCCACGCCGCCCAGTTTAAAGATTTCAACCATGTCATTGTTTTTTATGTCCAGCGCGTAGCGCAGTCTGATCAATAAATCGTTATTATCCATTCGATTTTCCTCCTGTTAAGTTCACGTCATACTGGCTATCTGTGATAAATCCAACTCTAATGATAGCACATAATCGTTCGTCCAACAGTCTTGCCTAAAGACAGCAAAAAAGACAGTTTTATATAACTGTCTCGTGATTTTTTCTATTTTTTATTTCTTTTAATCGCTTTATGTTATTCTGCAGGTTCTTGATGATTTTTAAAGACTCTTCATCGCCTTTAGATTCTTCGTAAAAAAATTGCAAATCCCGTTCTACGTCACCTAGGCGCTCATTGTAATACTTGAGCTTTTCAGCAATGATCAATCTCTTTGCTTCTTCTATATTCTTCATCTAGTTTTTACCCCCACTTTAACAGTCCGTAGAACTCTCCTTGCTAATATTCCCTTCTTAAACACTTTCTAATCCAATCTTTATGACAATTTTATGTCTTATGAAGAAGTTTCAAGCAGATTGTCAACTAAGTTCACCAACCCTATATGTGTTATAGTGAAGAGAGTTGAGATAGATTTTAGGAGGAAAAAAATGTTCACTATTGGGGACCACATCATTTATTCTGCTCATGGCCTATGTAGAATTGACGATATTCGTGAAGAAACAGTTTCAGGTGTTACTAAGAAGTATTACAAATTGCATCCTTTGGAAAACACGCTAGTAACCATCAGTACACCTGTCGACAATGAAAAAGTTGTCATGTTGAAGCTTCTCAAGAAAGAACAAGCCCTCGAAATCATTGAAACCTTTAATCATCCTGGAGCAGAGTGGAACACTCAGCCCAATTCTCGGCTGCAGCAGTATTCTCAGCTCATTAATTCGGGAGACCGCATACAGATTGCGAAAGTCGTTAACACATTGATGCGCAAAAAATGCGATGTACAGCTCCAGAAAGAAACTTTCTATGAACCTGATTACAAACTCCTTAATAATACACAGATTATCCTCTTTAAAGAACTGGCACGCGCGCTCGATACCAGCTTCGAAGAAATTAACAAACTGGTCAATGATATGATCAAAGAAACCCGACCACTTCCTGCCGTCTAACAACATTGTTTTGC
>JASLAI010000332.1 GCA_030147225.1 Planococcus sp. (in: firmicutes)
TGCAAAGAGAAATCGGTAAATTTTGTCGTCCTAAAGATTGCAGCTCATGTATTTTCCATAAGCCTTTTCACCTTATTTAACTAATATTTGATAAAATTATTAAAAATTAATTGAAAATTAAGTAAACTATAGTTAAGATAAAGATGTTACATAATCATTGGAATGGGAGGAATAATTATGAAGAAAAAATTTGTTGGAGTGGTCTTTGGTTCATTTCTGGTATTGGGATCTGCGTTGAACGTCGGGGCTGTAGAGAATGATAAAGACTGTGGGGACTTTTCATCTCACGAGGAAGTAATGGCATTCTGGTACGAGAATGGTTTTGATGCAAACAATGATCCGCATGATTTGGATCGCGATAATGACGGCTTAGCTTGTGAAGTTAGTCAAAGTGAATACGATAGCTACGTAGCAAACCAACAATCCGATGATTCTTCTAATGAGGCAGCTGGTGAAGAAGAAACAGCCACTGAAGAAGATGAATCAGAAGAAGGGGCTGCATTGCCGAATACGGCTTCAAACGGTCCATTGATGATGCTGCTTGGTGCTGGACTTGCCGGTGCTGGTTCTCTACTATTGTTCCGCCGCAAAAACCAAAATGCTTAATAGAAAACTTGCCGGCAGGAATTTCCCTGCCGGTTCTCTTTGAGGTGAGGCTTATGAGAAAATGGCTTGGTGTATTATTCATTGTTTTTGGATTGGCAATCGGTTTGTATCATTTATATGAATGGCATAGTGCATCCAGCTCTGCACAAACCTTGACCGATGAAGAGTTGAAAACGATTCATGAAATTAAAGAATATTCCTCATTCGAGGTTCAGGAAGAGCCTATTGAACTTGCTGAAAAAAAGCCAACCCTTCCCGCTGCTGTTGAAAAACCAAAACCGGTATTGACCACTTCCATCCAACACGAACCCGGCAAAAAAACAGCCGATTTGCTGATTCCGAAAATCGCTCAAAAATATTCAGTTTACTGGGGAGCAGATGATAAAACCTTGGAAAAAGGAGTAGGCTTATACGTTAGCGACTTGACGACCGTTCCTGGAGGAAATGGACATACTGTTTTAAGCGGCCATCGTGATACGGTTTTTACTGGATTGGGTGTACTTGAAGAAAAAGATGATTTGATGGTTGAATACGATGGAGAAATTTTTGTTTATGAAATCACTGATATTTGGATTACACATGAAGATGACAGAACCGTCATTATTGAAAAAGATCAATCCACGCTAACTTTAACCACCTGTTATCCATTTGATTATATTGGCTATGCACCTGACCGTTATATCGTTCAAGCGGAGTTGGTATCAACACATAAAACGGCTCCAAATTAAACAGGACAACTGCCGATGATTTCATCAGCTGTTGCCCTGTTTATCATTTTACAGATTTTTTATTGCATCAATCAAACGAGCTACTTCTTCTTCTGTGCTGTAAGGAGCAAGTCCGGCACGCACCCATCCTCCACTGTCATTGACTCCTAAGACCTCACCAAGAGTTGAAGCATAGAAATGGCCAGCCGCGACAAAGATGCTGTGCTCTTCTGCCAATCTTCTGCAGATTTCTCCAGGCTCAACGCCATTGACTTGGAAAGCAACAGTCGGAGTTTTCGGTACATTTGGAGCAGCCTGCGTAACAGTAACGCCTTCAATAGCTGAAAGTCCTTCACGAAGCTGATTGGCTAAGCTATTTTCATAAGCTTCTATTTGTTCCATTCCGGATAAAATACGTTCCCTGCGGCTTTCTCCTTCACCGAATTGAGCGAAAAACTCAATGGCGGGGCGAATACCGGCAATGCCTTCATGGTTTTGCGTACCAGTCTCCAGTTTGTCCGGGTAATACGCAGGTGAAGTTGTCAGCTTGTATGGTTCAAGTTCATTAAAAATATCTTCTTTGATAGCAGCGATGCCGATATGCGGACCGAAGAATTTATAAGCCGAGCACAGCAAAATATCAATCTGCTGCTGGTCCCGGTCAATCGGCAAATGGGGAGCGGCATGGACAGCATCCGCAACCAGCAAAGCGCCGACTTCTTTTGCACGTTCAGCAAAGGGTTGCAGATCCACAACGGTTCCGATAGCGTTAGAAGCCATGCCCACAGCTACGATTTTAGTGCGGTCATTAATCTGTGTCTCCAATTGCGTCAAATCCAAAGTTTTTGTTTCAGTATCGACTTTGATCCAACGTACCGTTAAGCCGCGGTCTTGTGCCATCATGAGCCACGGATCAACATTGGCGCGGTGATCCATTTCAGTGACGACAATTTCGTCCCCCTCTTTGAACTTTTTGCCAAGCGCATTTGCTATAGCAATCGTCAATGTTGTCATATTGGCGCCAAACGCCACTTCGTTTGCTTGGACATTTAAAAAATCAGCTACTGCCTGTCTTGCCTCTGAGATGATTTCTTCCGTTTCCCAGCTTGAAGGGAAAGCTCCGTGAAGATTGGCACCTCCTCTTTCCATATAGCCTGCGATTGCCTGAATCGCAGAATTGACGACTTGGGAACCTCCTGGGCCATCAAAATAAGCTACTGGCTTTTCTTTATATATTCTGGCTAAAGCCGGAAATTGGTTTCGGACTTCGGTAATGGGAAAAGTGGTTTCAGTGAATTTCATCGTATGCAGCTCCTCTTCGATTAAGGTACTTTAATCGTATTCAATTTTCCGTAGAAATCTCCTTTATTTTTCGGCGATTTTTAAAATACAATCCGTTATGGAACCAATACAATTCCGATGCTTTTTCTCCCACTAAAAAAAGCCGCACGTGGCGGCTTTCATTCCATTTCATTAAACTGCTTTCTGACAGACCAGAATTTCACGCAGGAACAATCCTTTTTTTGCGATGCAGCGGTCAGTGACCACAAATCCGGCTTCTTCAACCATATGATCCATCGTTTCAATGGTGACAACCAATAACTTTTCCGTAAACGGATGGGCATCTTTCAGAATTGCCAATTGATCTGCCGGCGTGGCATGCGTGTATAGATTATACGGCATGTCGATAATGGCCACGTCGTAATTCTCCTCGACTTCCGCGATTGGTCCCAGATTAACATCACCCGTCAATCCAAAATGCGCAATATTCTCTCTTGAACCCTCGACAACCAGCGGGTTAATATCGCGCCCGACAATATCAATACCCATTGATAGCGCCTCTACCAAAACCGTACCGATGCCGCAGCACGGATCAAT
>JASLAI010000334.1 GCA_030147225.1 Planococcus sp. (in: firmicutes)
GAAACAGTGGACAGGCTGATGACTGCAAAAGAGTTGAGCATTGTATTTCTGATCCTTGGCATCAGTATTGCCAGGAACAAAAGAAAAGCGACAGCAAGCAGAAGAAAGAGGATAGGCCGGAGCAAAATGAATGTACCTGAATCTTCGAATGAGCTGTAGGTATACATGAGAAAATCCACCTTCCACAATTAGAATCTTTACAGGTATAACGAAGGATTAACTGCACAGGTTCCTAAGAAAACAAGCGGCAAACGATGATGCTAATCGTTTGCCGCTTGTTTTTAATTTACAGTTGAATATAGATTCTTACTGAAGAGTTATAAGTCTCGGCGAACGACCGCAAATCTTCGCGAACGACTACAAATTCAAACAGACGACTATAAATTTCTGAAAACTTTAAAGAAAACTTCCCATCAACAAAAAACGTGTTTCTCTATGCCAGGCGGGCTAAGAGAAACACGTTCTATTATTTTATAGTGTCAAAACTTTCTTTGATTTCTTCATTGCTGACGTGTCCAGTCAGACTTTTGACAAGTGTTCCATCTGATCCGATATAGACAGAAGTTGGATAGCCGATGATGCCGTATTCTTCGAAGAAGGTACCGCCTTCATCTAATAATACAGTGATGTTTTCAGCATTAGGGAACCCTTCAAACCACTTGGTGAACGACTCGGTGCTTTTTTCAGCATTTGAGTTGGGCGACACTATGGTCAATACTTCGAAGTCTGTTTCTTCAGCAGCCAAGGTATTCAGCTCTTCCATACCAGACAAGCAAATTGAACACCAGGATGCCCAAAATTTCACATACACTTTTTGGCCCGAGTAATCGGCGAGATTATGCTGGTTTCCTTCCAAATCCATCAATTCAAAAGAAGGTGCCGGATTGCCGTCATTCAATTGGTCCGCGTTTGCCCCAGTGCCCTGTGAGTTAGTGCAGGCACTCAATAAGACAAGAGAGGAGAGCAGCAGTATGATTTTTTTCCACGCGCTCATTGCGATCATCCTTTGCTGTGAAATTGCAGTTTCTTATAACTCCATCATATAGAGGAATTCAACTAAAAGACATCGACACAACTCGGCACTGGCATAAAACCCTCTCCGCTGTTCCGCGAAGAGGATTATTGTCATTTTTCTGGGGTGTCCAATTCACGAAGGGCATTCTTTTGGATAATGAGATCTGATACCCGGAGCTGTTCAGCTGCAGTTTCAATATGCGGAGCACATTGTTCAATAGCTGCTCCATCGCCTGTAGCAACTTCAAAACAGCTGCCGCTGTCGCCGGGTTGAGTTAAATCGGGTTTGAAATACAATTCTTCGAAGCGGAAGGCGCCGTCACGGAACACAGTCAAGTTACTTTCTTTATCCAGTAAAGAGTGACCAAGCATGAATGGGCGATCGATATTCACTATATCCAAAATAGTTGGAGCAATGTCAATTTGTCCACCTACGCTTTCAACGATACTGCCTTTTTCCATTTTGGGTTCTTTAATAAAGAGCGGGACCTGTTGGTCGAGTTCAAACAACTCTACTTCAGTTTCAGCGCCCAGTTCTTGGGCCATTTCACTGTCGGCCTGTGTCAGTCCGCTGTCATGATCTCCATAGAAAATGATAAGGGAGTCATCCCACATGTCTTTCTGCTTCAATTCTTCTATCATCACGCCGACTGCTCCATCAACATAATGGACGGTTTCGTAATAGCCTTTCAGCAATGGCTCTTCGTAACCAGTCAAATCCAGCTGCTCCAACTCCTTAGGAATCTCATAAGGAGTATGACTCGACAAGGCAACCAGAAAAGCAAAATAGGGTTCTTTCAGCTGTTCGGCCAGTTCAATGGAAGTGGTCAGAAAATCTTCATCGTTCAAAGCCATGCCGATATCCTGGTTATCCGGAAAATCTGTTTGGCTGAAAAAATGATTAAAGCCGATATTCTCATAGAAACCATCCCGATTCCAGAAATCCTTTTCGAAAGCATGCATAGCTGCTGTGTCATAGCCTGCATTTCTCAACAACTCAGGCAATCCCTCGAATTCATTGTCGGCATATTGCGTGTAAACCGATCCTGATTTCAATGGCTGCAGGGAGGTTAATGTAATGAATTCAGCGTCTGAAGTCCGGCCTTCATGAGTTTGATGGTAGAAAGACGGAAAGAACAAGGCTTCTTCTTTCAATGCATTCAAATGAGGAGTCAGTTCCTGTCCGTTTACCTGCTGTTCAATTACAGAGGTTTGAAATGATTCTAATTGAACCAAAATGATATTCGGTTTTTCAGAATCTGAAACAGCTGATGGCGTCTCGGGATTCAACTCCTGGATCCTTGATACTTACTCTGCTGTTACGCTGTCATCTTTAAAAAAGGAGCCTATTCCCTGAGCAAAGTCTAAACCGTGATAGCCCCAAAAGCCAAGCTGGTAATACTCGCGCATATTCGCGATTGGCTCATCGACCAGCCATTTTTCTTCATTGGCATAGCTGAGGAGCAAAGGGACTGCTACAATCAAAACGCCAAGAGCGAACCCGGCTCCGGCAACGAGCCTTTTCGTTTCCTGGTTACTGCCTCCTGATTTTTTCGGGTGGCAAAAAGAACGAGGGAAAAAATCAGCAGATCGGCGAAAAAGAGGAAATCTTTTGTTTCGACCAAAGTCAAGAATCCGCCGCCTACGTCACTCATCTGCGTTACGTCAGAAAGCAGGGTGATGGATAGCAAATCGTTAAAATAACGATAATACCATAGGTCTGAAATGAGTAAGGTGCTATGCAAAAAAAGCAAAGTCAATAAAATCCATCGCCGTTTGTTGTAGCTCAATAACAGTGTCCAACTGGATAGAACAACGATTGAAGCGAGATTGAGGATAAAGAAGCTGAACTGAAATTCTGTTCCGGCATAAACGCTGAACAGATATATTTTAGAAATGGACAATGCCAGGTAAATCCAATACTCCAGGAATTTCATGATGCACCTCCGCACAAAAATATGCCGCTTTGCCGATCAAGTTAACTGTAATGTGTGGACCATTTTTCCTTTGATTCAAAACGACGCTATTCTATTTAAATACCACTTACCTGACTACTGGAAACCTGGGGTACTTGTCGGTATTGTGTCGAACACTGCTAGCTTACTTGAGTTTGAAACTTTCTGGAATTCGGGTATTTAGAAGAAAAGCGTTAAATGCAGCCTGGTTTTATTGCTGCAGAATAGTCAGTACAGGAGAGGGTGTTAAGTATGGACCGATTTACAAAAGGACAGGGAAAAACGGCAACAGCTAAAGTCGGGTGTAAATATCCAGTGTTGCCTGTTGGACAGAATTTTATTGTGGATTTCGGCAGCCAGCAGGCTCTCCATGGAACATGGCAAGTCGTAGAAAATGACGAAGCGCCGTTTTACTTATGCAACCGAGTTTTTGGAAATGGCAAGTTGTCGAGAAGAAGATCAGCCGACCACCGCCGCAAGTTTTTTGAAGCTGAGATTTATTTGGCATTAAATAAAAAATCCTAAAGTGAAAAACTACTTATAGCACTCCACTGGCAGCTCTCTTT
>JASLAI010000338.1 GCA_030147225.1 Planococcus sp. (in: firmicutes)
AAGCAAACTCAATTTTATTGAGTTTGCTTTTTTATTTTGAAAAAGGAATCTCTAGCTGTTAAAACTCATTGATTTTAGTTCCGGCATATCTTGTTTTTAATATCAAAGAGAGAATGAAAATAATAAACGCTAATAATAGAGAAAACAAAAGGGCGGATTGTTCTCCAAAATGGCTGATGATGTAGGTATAAATGATGGGTGAAACAGCCGACAACAGAAAACCGGGGACCAATAGCTTCCCGACGAGCGTTCCATAGGTGGTATGGTCAAATAAAACCAAAGGCAGTGTTCCTCTAGTAATGGTCATTAGCCCATTGCCAGCTCCAAAAAGAAAGGCAAACAGCAAAGCTGCTGTAAGAAAATGACCACTGAACAGTCCGCCGATAAAGCCCAATGGCAACAATGCAGAAGCTAAAATTGTTAATGAAGTAGGATGAAGGCGAGCGCCAAATAGTACTTCGCAGACACGTGCAAGGGATTGGCCGATTCCACGAAGAGTGGAAATCCACACCGATAGGGCGGCCGTAAGACCAAAGCCTGCTAGAATGGTGATCATATGGGTGGACATGGCAGCATTCAAAAAGTTCAATAACGTAAAAATGAATGCATACAAGCTGCCTGCGATTCGCTGCTCCTTAATAGTTATGGCAGCAGGGAGCAATAACGGCGTTGCATGAACTTGAGATCTTTTGTGTTCTTCAAACCGGCCTTTGGGAAGCGATAAATGGAGCGGAATGGTCAGTAAAGCGAAGCATGCATAAATTAGCAGAGAAATCCGCCATCCAAAGGTTTCACCTAGAAAGAAACCAATCGGCCAAAAAACGCTGGAAGCCAAACCGCCCAACAAAGTGATTTGAGAGATTGGACGTTTTGCGAGAACACCGCCTATACGTGCAAGTGTTGCAAAAGCAGCATCATAAAGGCTTAGACGCATAGCAAACCCCAGGAGCATCCAGGAAGCATAATAAGTGCTTATGGAATAGGAGGCAGCGATTCCGCCGCAGCCCAGTGCCAGCAGAATAGAACCGGCAGTCATGACAACTCTGCCGCCGTGTTGATCGATTAAGCGACCGGTAAGTGGTGACGTAAGGGCCATGATGAGCAGAGCAGCTGAAAATCCGCCAAAAACACTGGCTTCGCTCCAACCCAAATCTTCGGCAATTCTTGCACCGAAAGCTGCTATGAGGTAATAAGAAATCCCCCAGCAGACCAATTGGGACAGGCCAAGTGAAATAACTGTTTGACGGGTGATCATGGCGGATTTTCCTCCTTAGCATAAAAAGATTCTACACTTATTTTTGTTAGTTCTATTATAAGATTCTTTAACGTTTTTGTTGTGCCGGTTGCCAATAAAAAATTCGTTGTTCTAAAAAAGACAACGAGAAAAAGAGCCTGCATCTGCAGGCTCTTTTTCAAAGATTATTGTTTCTCGTCGTACTTCAATGCTCTGTCCATAAAGACAGCGAATTCTGCTCTTGAGACATCCGCTTTTGGATTGAATTTGCCATCAGGAGAACCGACTGTGATGCCAGCAGCATATAGCGCATCGATATACGGATCAGACCATCCGGTTTTGTCGACATCTGGGAATTTGTGAGAACCTTCTGCTTTGATCTCAAATGCTGTCACTAAAACTTTAGCCATTTCTTGGCGAGTCAGCTTGCTTTTCGGGCTAAATAGACTGTTGTAGCCTTCGAAAATTCCAGCACGTTGAGTTGCGGTAATTTGGTCGAAATACACATGCGATTTGGGAACATCGATGAAAGCTTTAAACGGCAATTTGTTCTCTAAAGTTAGGGCGCGGTCGAACATAAGAGCAACGTGCATACGCTGAATCCCATCTCTCCACTTGAATGTGCCGTCTGAATGTCCTTCGATCACGCCTTTCGCTGCCATCCGCTCAATTGCATCGTAAGCCCAATCTGGCTTTTCAGGTGTCACATCTGGGAAAGTTGGAGTGCCTGGAACTGGATTAGGATCCGGAGTTGGTTCCGGTTCTGTTGATCCTGTCGTGAACTGGTACATTGGCGATTTATCGGTTTCACCTGCACTATTTGTCATGTTCATATACCAGTGGTACTTAGTGTTTTTGTTAAGGCCTTTCCATACGGCAGAAGCGGTCTCGCCGGATTTCAAATCTTTATCTTGACCAATTAATTGATCGGTATAGACATTCACTGCCATGTAATCTGTTTCGATTTGTCTTGGATTTTCTTTAGCTTTTACATCCGCCAAATCGAATTGTGCTGTGAAGCTCTCTTTTGACTGTTCGAATTGATCAAAATCAAAATCATCAAGATATGGAGAATATGAAACAAAGTCTAATGTTTCATCAGTTGGATCGAATGTTAGCATCTTCAAGTAGCCTTGTCCGCGGTCTTTAGGAAGATTGCCTTGATGATTTGCTAAAACTTCCAGCACTTCGCGATCTGAGCCGTCTTCATTTTTTATTTGTTTCACTCGATAATTTGCGCCATGGTGGTGTCCGCTGAGCACCATCTTGACGTTTTCATTTGGATTGACAATTTCTCTGCTTACAACTCGAGCTTCATCAGTCACGTATTGAGCCAGTGAGTTGATGTTTTCATGCATGCCGACAATAGCGTTGCGGTTCGAATGCTCTTTCAAGACTTTATTTGCCCAAGCGACAGTTTCAGCTGATCCGTCTCTGCCAAATCCAAGGTAAAGGAAAATAAAGTCATGGTCGCCGAATGAGAATAGGTCATAGTGGTTTTGATTTTCATCATTCATCGCTTCACCGAACCAAGGCTTATCTTTAAAGCGGTCGATTCCGGCATATCTTGCAAAAATCGTATAGTCGTAGGTCTTGTTGAGCTTATCAATCACGACGTCGTGATTTCCGGCCAATACACCATAGGGGATATTAGCGGCATCCATGCGGTCCAGATTTTTCTTGGCCACTTCCCATTGCTCTGGCTTGTCGACTTGGTTGACAAGGTCTCCGGTATGCATAGCATACTCGTATTTGCCATTTTTAAATTCTTGAATCATCCAATCTGTCATAGACGTCCAGACTTCCGGGTAATCTTCTGCATAATATTGAGTGTCTGTAAACCATACCATAGAAAAGTCTTTGTCTTTGGAATCTGTAACCGTACCAGAATCGTGAACCATGGCTTGGACTTTGCCGTCTTTGACAAATCGTTCAATTTCAATTTCAGCGGATAGGACAATCTTATCGTTATTCGCATTTCCCTGTGTTTGGCTTAAAGCAACCCAGTTTCCAGCTTTATAATCCCAGGCAGATAAGTTTGCTAAGCCGGTCGATAGCGTTTTGCCTTCCCAGTAGAGTTCAATCGTCTTGCCTGCAGCCAGATCCTTCGATACATCGACTACGAAGCGCTGGGAAGGAAAGCCGTTGCTGCTTTTAGTCACGGCTGTCTTGCCATCATTAGCTGCCATTGCGTCCATCTGCTCTTTTG
>JASLAI010000355.1 GCA_030147225.1 Planococcus sp. (in: firmicutes)
AATACCATAAAGAGCATGAGGCAGATGTAACGATTTCTGTGTTGGAGGTGCCATGGGAAGATGCCAGCAGGTTCGGAGTAGTTAACGTCGATGACAGTTTGAATGTCATGGAATTTGATGAAAAACCTGAAAATCCAAAAAGTAATTTGGCTTCTATGGGCGTTTATGTATTCGACTGGAAAAAATTAAAAGAGTATTTGGAAACAGACAACGTAAATGAAGAATCTTCCCATGACTTTGGGAAAGACATCCTCCCGCATATGCTAAGAAATGGTGAGAAAATGGTTGCCTATCCGTTTAAAGGATATTGGAAAGACGTTGGAACGGTTGAAAGTCTATGGGAAGCTAATATGGATTTGCTGGATTTAAATTCAGGTTTAAATTTGCACGATCCGGGCTGGCGTATTTTTTCTTCCAATCCACAGCTTCCTCCGCAAATCATTACTGAAACCGGTAATGTACAAGGATCTATGGTAAACGAAGGCTGTGTAATTTCCGGAGAAGTTTCAAAATCTGTTATTTTTCAGAAAGTGAATGTGGAAGAAGGAGCATCAGTCTCGGAAAGTGTTGTTATGAGCGGAGCAACGATAAGCAAAGGCGCAAAACTCCATCGGACGATTGTGCCGCCAAAATTGGATGTTCCCGAAGGCTTCGAGATTGCTGACCAGCAGGACGAGGTGGTTTTATTGACCCAAGAGCAATTGGATGAATGGAAGGAGCGTGGCGGAAAATGAACTTACTGGCTGTAGTAGATGCTTCTGTTAAAAAAGAAGGGCTGCAAGATTTGACGATGCAGCGGACCGTCTCTTCTGTCCCTTTTGCTGGACGTTATCGGTTAATAGATTTTCCCTTATCGAATCTTGTCAATTCAGGTATCAATACGGTAGGTGTGTTCCCGTCTTATCCCGTTGCTTCTTTGATCGATCATATTGGGGTAGGGAAAAGCTGGGATTTGGACCGAAGAAAAAACGGACTGTTTTTCCTGCCGGTTACTCAACGCGATGGAGGATTATCCAGCGTTGGCGCATTTGCTGCTTTGGAAGAGCATATGCAATTCTTTACGAAAAGTGTTCAGCCTTATGCTGTGGTAACCAATGGGTTTACTATTAACCAGTTAGATTTTAGGGATATGCTGGCCAAGCATGTTGATTCTGGTGCGGATATTACAGAAGCTATGAGTGAAGGGACGTCCTTGAAAACCTATATTTTGTCTAAAAACTTGTTGATTGAATTGATTCAAACATATCGCAGTAAAAAAGTAGTAAGTGTGGAAGATGTGGTTAATTTGAGGAAGAGTCCATATACTTTCAATTATTATGAATATAAAGGTTATGTAGCCATTATTGATTCTGTTCAAAGTTATTTCCAAGCCTCACTAGCGCTGCTGAATGAAGAAAATAGAAGGCAATTGTTCCTGCCTGACCGTCCAATTTATACAAAAGTGAAAGATGAGCCTCCAACACGCTATATTAGTGGAAGTCATGTGACGCGGGCGCTAGTTGCAAACGGCAGTACTATCATGGGTGAAGTGATTGACAGCATCATCAGCCGGGCAGTCTACATTAAAAAAAAATACACGTGTAGAGAAATGCATTATTATGCAAAAATGCACCATTGAAGAAAATTGTGATTTATCCTATGTCATCGCGGATAAAGATGTTTATATTGGTGAAGGCGTAATTTTGCGTGGAACGCCAGAACAGCCGATTGTTCTGCGCAAAGGAGAACGTGTCACGAAGGAGGATCTGCGATGAAAATCATTATGGCAGCAGCAGAATGTGCGCCTTTTGCAAAAGCTGGGGGACTGGCTGACGTAATGGGGGCATTGCCGAAAGAACTCAGCAGATTAGGCCATGAAATAAACGTCATCGTACCGAAATACAGTTTAATTTCCGAAAAGTATAGCTCTGAATTCATTCTGAAAGAGTCGGTGGAATTCAATTTCAAAGAGCAACAAGAAACTTTTGGAATCTATGAATATAACCAGGCTGGCGTGACATTTTTGTTTGTGGAAAATGACAGGTATTTCAAAAGAGAACAGATTTATGGTGAGGACGATGCGGAACGATATGCCTTTTTTAATCGGGCAGTACTGGAGATCGTCCAGCGACAGGAAGAACAGGCGGACCTGCTTCATGTCCATGATTGGCATACTGCCACAATTCCTTTTTTATTAAAGGAAGATCAGCGCTATTCGTCTATTAAGGACATTAAGACAGTGTTAACGATTCATAACCTGCAATTTCAAGGGAAGTTTTCAAAACAAACATTCGTTGAAAATTTCGAAATGAACGAACGCTATTATGACGAAGGCTTGGTGGAGTGGGATGGCGATTTCAATGCGTTAAAGACGGGAATTTTCTATGCGCATAAAGTGACAACGGTCAGCCCCACTTACCGGGATGAAATTTTGACGGATTTTTACGGAGAGAAATTGAATAGCCTCCCGCAAGAAAAAGAGCAGAACTTGGTCGGTATTTTAAATGGCATCGATATAGAAGTGTATAATCCTGCAACAGACTTGTCCATTGAGCGTGAATTTGATGCGATGAGTCTGGAAGGAAAGCAGGTTAACAAACGGGCAATCCAATTGAAAGCCGGTCTTCCAGAACGCGGTGATGCTCCGCTATTGACGATGATCTCCAGGCTGGCAGGACAAAAAGGAATCGATATTTTGCAGGAAGTGCTTCCTGCTTTATTGAGGGAAGAGGATGTCCAATTTGTATTATTGGGTTCTGGAGAAGAAAAATATGAACAGTTTTTTCAAGAGCTGGCAGCCAATTTTCCGGACAAGGTCTACATTCACATAGGCTTTGATGAAAGCTTTGCTCATCTATTGTATGCAGGGGCAGATATTTTTCTGATGCCTTCCCATTTTGAACCATGCGGTTTAAGCCAATTGATCTCCATGCGTTACGGAACTGTACCTGTAGCCAATAAAACCGGTGGGTTGAAAGATACGGTAGTGGAATATAACGAAGATTTGAAAACTGGAAATGGATTTTTGAGCGACTTTTCACAGAATCGCTCTTTCGATGCTGCGCTCAATCGAGCTCTTATTTTTTATAAGCAGCCTGAACATTGGGAAGCCATCAAAAAAAATGGTATGGAAGGCAACTACTCCTGGTCGCGCTCTGCGGCAGAATACGCTAAACTTTATGAAAGGATAACCTAAAGGGGTGTGCCAATCATGTTTTCTTCAAAGGAAGAGTTCAAAAAAAGTTTTGTCACTCGAATGGAACACAAGGGAACGGGGAAAACTTCCGAACTGGCTTACGAAACACTGTGGGAAATGACACAGGAATGGATTCAGGACCGTTGGAATCGGACCAGCCAGTTGTATCAAGAGAACCATGAAAAACAATTGTACTATTTTTCTATTGAATTTCTGATTGGGCGTGTTCTTGGCCAAAATCTTATCAATTTAAATTGTTATGATACTGTCAAAGAAGGTTTGGAGGAGATAGGTTTACAACTATCCGAGATAGAGGAGCTTGAAACAGAGCCGGGTCTCGGAAATGGGGGATTGGGAAGATTGGCAGCCTGTTTTGTAGACTCTCTGGCTTCTTTGGAATTGCCTGGACATGGTTACGGCTTACGTTACAAAGGCGGTTTATTTACCCAGCATTTTGTAAATGGCTATCAGACGGAGCAGCCGACTCGATGGATTCAAAAAGAAAACAATGTAGACGTTCGCCGTGAAGAGTTGGCAGTGGACATTCCTTATTATGGAGCTGTTCAACTGGTCATGGAACCGAATGGTCTTAAGGTTAATGTGGAAAATTCTGAGTGGGTCAAAGCGGTGCCTTATGACATGCCAGTAGTAGGAGCAAACGGAGGTACAGTCAACACCCTTCGATTATGGCAAGCGGAAGTTTCAGAACGGCCACTCCCTGGAGATAAAGATTACGCAATCTATGAGCACGAAACTGCAAAAATAACTGATCGTCTTTACCCTGACGATTCGTTGGATACCGGAAAAATTCTGCGTCTGAAACAGCAGTATTTTCTCTGCAGCGCTTCTCTCCAAACCATTTTGAATAATCGCAGCTTTGCTATAGAAGAACTTCCTGATCATGTGGCTATCCAAATCAATGATACCCACCCGGCTCTAGCCGTGCCGGAATTGATGCGCCTTTTGATAGATGAACACGGCTTAAGCTGGGAGAAAGCTTGGGAGTTAACTACCCGGACAATTTCTTATACCAATCACACGATCTTGGAAGAAGCTATGGAAAAATGGGACAGCCGGCTGATTCAGTCTTTGCTCCCGAGAATCTATATGGTTATCGAAGAAATCGACCGGCGCTTTAAAGAAAGCTTGCAGAATCAGGAACTCGATAAGGAATCCATTCATAAATTGTCAATTATCGAAAACGGCATTATTAAGATGGCGGTATTAGCGGTAGTGGGCAGCTATAAAGTAAATGGCGTAGCAAAATTGCATACTGAGATTTTGAAAAAGCGTGAAATGAAAGAACTGAACGAACAATTTCCAGATAAGTTTCATAATAAAACCAATGGCATTACGCATCGACGGTGGCTGTTAAAAGCGAATCAAGAGTTGTCAGGGCTAATTACAGAGACAATCGGACCGCAATGGGTAAAGGAACCTGAGCGATTGAACGAATTGCATTATTTTGCTCAAAATCACGCCTTTCTTCAAGAGTTCCAAGCAATCAAGAGCTTGAAAAAAGAACATTTGATCCATCATCTTCAGCGAAACCAAAATGTCATTGTGGATCAGGATTCAATTTTTGATATTCACATTAAGCGGTTCCATGGTTATAAACGTCAGTTGATGAATATTCTTCACATTCAGATGCTGTATGATCGGATTAAACGGGATTCTACATATCGACCATATCCTAGGACTTTCTTTTTTGGCGGGAAAGCAGCGCCGAGCTACCATTTTGCTA
>JASLAI010000364.1 GCA_030147225.1 Planococcus sp. (in: firmicutes)
TTCTTCGCCTTCAGTTGATAGGCTGATGACAATTTCACGCGCTTTCAAGTAATTGCCTTCATTGGTCAATTTTTCGTATTCATCAAACATTGGGATGAACGATTCCAATTTTTTCTCGAGTGGTTCTGCTGCTGCACCATATGAATGCTGGTGAGCCAATAGATTCTTACGCGCACGTCGGTATTTTTCCTGAATGAGATCAATTTCGCTGCGATTTTTTTCTTCACTGCCAATTAATTCTTCCAGTTCTACCAAGATGCCGTTCATCTGCTGATCGACATTATCGATTTTGACTTCAGTTTCCTGTTCAAGCTTTGTCGCTTTGCTGAATCTGAAACGGTTAATCGCTTCTTCAGCATCATATAAGGAAGCATCAATTTTCGGAATATGCACATCCATAATTTCAGTCCATACATTGCGCCAGCGTTCAAACATTTCTTCCGTCTGGCCATTCATGTTCAGTTGTTTCACTTTTGTCAGTTCTTCAAGTATCGGTTTATTTTGTATTTGCAGTTTTAACTGTTCCAAGCGCTCAATTTCAGCCAAATGTTTTTTACGAAACATAAAGCCGATGATCATTATCGCTAATAGAATGATGACCGCAATGATGATATACTCCATCATAAGTCATATAGCCCCCTGTTCCAAAATCACATTACCAGTTATACGTAAATGTATTCATGATTCTTTTATTTTAACATGTATTCTACTCTTTTGTTTGCCAAATTAGAAGAAAAGCGATTATATTTTTTAATAGACAGAAAAGAGGATGACTTTATGAAACGAGATGGCCACATCCATACCCCTTTTTGTCCTCACGGGACAAAAGACTCAACCGAACTTTATATTGAAAAAGCAATAAAGTCCGGGTTTACAGATATTTCTTTTACGGAACACGCCCCTCTTCCATCCGGCTTTACAGACCCTACGCCTGAAAAGGACAGCGGCATGAGCTTGGAACAGCTGGCACCTTATATGGACGAAATTATTCATTTGAAAAAGGCATACCAAAAAGATCTTCACATACGCCTAGGACTGGAAGTCGACTTTATCGCAGGGTACGAGAAAGAGACACGATCTTTTCTTGATGAGTATGGTCCAGCTCTTGATGACGCTATTTTATCGGTTCATTTTCTTCAAGTGGATGACTGCTATTTTTGTGCCGATTACAGCAAGGAAGTGTTTGCGGAACTGGCAGCTGCGATTGGTTCTGTAGAAGCCGCTTATCAACTTTATTATGATACTGTGGAGGCTTCCATCCGTGCAGATCTTGGACAGTTCAAGCCTAGAAGAATTGGCCATCCTACCTTAATTCACAAATTCCAAACAGCACATGTCGAAAAAGTGGATGATAGTTCACAGATTCTGAAAGTCTTGCAATTGATGAAGAAAACCGGTTATGAACTCGATGTTAATGGTGCCGGATTTTCAAAACCTGAATGCCTGGAAGCTTACCCGCCGCTTCCTTTTATCGAATATGCGAAATCACTTGGCATCCCGCTGGTCTTCGGATCCGATGCTCACAGTGTCAATGGCTTGCATAAGCATTACGAGAAAATTTATACTTATTTAAGTTAAGGCGTATGAAATACCACAGGCGTTTTCTACTGCAAGACTTTTAGAGTAGCTGCTCGTTTATAATTTTTAATGATTTAAAGCTGCTGAATTTATCCAAAGCAAAACACTAAACGAAATGAGGTCATTATCTATGTTTACACAAACTGATTACAGCGGCAGCAGTTTAGAAAAATACACGATGCTTTCAAAACAACTCGATGCTTTATTGGAAGGTGAAAAAAATAGCATCGCCAATTTGAGCAATGCTTCCTCTTTGCTCAACCAATTTCTTGAGCGCATCAACTGGGTTGGGTTTTATTTGATGGAAAATGGTGAACTTGTGCTTGGTCCTTTCCAAGGACTCCCGGCTTGCGTACGGATTCCGGTTGGCAAAGGCGTATGCGGCACAGCGGTTGCTGATAAGAAGACGATGCTGGTCGAAGACGTCCATGCATTTCCAGGACATATCGCTTGTGATGCAGCGTCCCGTTCTGAAATTGTCATTCCATTAATGAAAGAAGATCAAGTGATCGGTGTACTCGATATCGACAGCCCGGAACTAAGCCGGTTCACAGAGGAAGATCAACAAGGTCTTGAGCTTTTCGTCGAAGTTTTAGCAAAGCATCTTTAATAGTAGGACCCGGAACTCAATTACGAGCTCCGGGTCTTTTTTTGGACGAGTATACCTTGCTTCTTGTCTTTGTTTAGATTTCCTGGAGCTTTGGCTTTACTTGTTCAAATGCCTTGCCTAAATCTGTAATGAGGTCATCCGGGTGCTCCAACCCAACCGATAGCCGCAACAGGGAATCGCTTATGCCCATCGCCTGTCTGACTTGCGGTGGCACAACGGCATGCGTCATCGATGCCGGATGTTGAATCAGCGTCTCAGCATCTCCCAGACTGACGGCAATTTTGATGAGTGATAAAGCGTTCAAGAAAGCTTGTGCCTCTTTTTTTCCACCTTCAATTTCAAATGAAATCAATCCGCCGCCTTGACGCATTTGACGTTTGGCAACTTCAACTTGTGGATGCTGTTCGTCGAAAGGATAATAAATGTTCTTCACCAGTTCCTGCTGTTTCAAGAAACTCAGTACCGTCTGGGCATTGGCCACATGCCGGTCCATCCGGACATGCAGCGTTTTCAGCCCTCGCAGCAAAAGCCAGGCATCGAATGGCGACATGATACCGCCAACATCTTTTTGCACGGTCATTCGTAGGTGCTGCATTTCTTCTGCATCTCGCCCAACTAATACCCCACCGACCACATCCCCATGGCCATTCAGGTATTTAGTTGCACTATGCAAAACAAAATCCGCTCCCATCCGCAGCGGATTCTGCAAATAGGGCGAACTGAAAGTATTGTCCACTACCACTCGGATATTATGCTTTTTCGCTACAGCCATCACCGCCTGCAGATCAACGAGTTCCATGGTCGGATTGATTGGAGTTTCCACATAGATGCAAACAGTCTCAGGCTTGATCGCCTGTTCTACTTGTTGCTCTGTCGTCATGGATACCAAATCATGGGTAATGCCGTATTTTTCTTCCATGATTTCAAGCAATCCGAACGTACAGCCATAAATTCCTCTCGAGCAAAGTACATGATCCCCCGCTTTGGTCAAATAAATCAATATGGCACTGACGGCTGCCATCCCTGATCCAAAAGCCAATGCGCCTTGCCCGCCTTCGATTTGGGTCATCCTCTCTTCCAACACACGAACTGTCGGATTGCCGAGCCGCGAATAAATATTGCCTTCGCAATTTCCTGCAAATCTGTCTTCGCCTTGTTCTGCGCTGGCGAAAGAATAAGTTGATGTCTGATAAAGCGGTGTCACCAAACTGTCGTGATGGTCAGTGCTGTCATAGCCTTTATGGATGACCGCTGTTTCAATATTCATTTCTTTTTCACTCATCATACCCACCCCTTAATCGTTTTAGAAAGCGCTTACATATTAACTTAATTTCATTCTACATTGAACATTCTAAAAAAGGAAGCTCTCGCTTTTAACTAACTCTCGGCTCTCTATTGACTTCATCATTCGAAATCGGTTATACTATGCTTTGTGTAAAATAATCGCAGCAGTTGTATGTGCGTGTTTGTCCATTTTATTCCTCATAGCAGGTGTATCGTGTAACTCTTTGGCTGCTGAGCGAAGGTACAAGAATATAAAATGGCTTGCAGCATGAATGCATCTGGTTTTTATTTTACTCTAAAAACCAAAAACAGAGGAGGAGACTACTATGTCTCGTTATACAGGTCCATCATGGAAACTGTCACGCCGTTTGGGAATTTCTCTTACAGGCACAGGTAAAGAATTAGAAAAACGCCCTTACGCACCAGGTCAACACGGTGCTAACCAACGCAGAAAAGTTTCTGAATATGGTTTGCAACTACAAGAAAAACAAAAACTACGCTTCATGTACGGAGTTAACGAACGTCAGTTCAAAACTTTGTTCAACAAAGCCGGCAAAATGCCTGGTAAGCACGGTGAAAACTTCATGATCCTTCTTGAAGCTCGCCTTGATAACGTTGTTTACCGTTTAGGTCTTGCGCGCACTCGTCGCCAAGCTCGCCAAATCGTAAACCACGGCCACATCCTTGTTGATGGCAAACGCGTTGACATTCCGTCATTCAGCGTAAAACCAGGACAAACAATTGCTTTCCGTGAAAAATCAAACAACCTTGATGTAGTAAACGAAGCAATCGAAGTAAACAACTTCGTTCCTGAATACGTAACTATCGATACTGATAGCAAAACAGGAACTTTCGTACGCCTTCCAGAGCGCAGCGAATTGTCTGCTGAAATCAACGAACAGTTGATCGTTGAGTACTACTCACGTTAATCTTTTGATTTCAAACCCCGAACCGGTTTTCCGGTTCGGGGTTTTTCTGTTTGTCAAGAAACCAAAAGTGGAAACCGATATTGCGCAAAACAGCTTCGAAGATATTAGCTGAAGCAGGCGAGGCTAAGTCTTTGTGACGAAGCAGCGCAGCGATGCAGGAGCACGGTTTTTACCCCTCCATGGGACTCTTCGCTGTTTTGCTCCATATCTCAGGTTAACTTCTTTTAAGGGAAAGAAGTTAACCTGAAATTTCAACAAACCTCTACTTTTATTCTATTCAATCATAGAATGAAGAGGAAGGCGGCGACTCCTGCAGGAATTCGAGCGAGTCCTGAGACCCCGGAGGGAGCAAAGCGACCGAGGAGGCTCAGGCCGCTCCCTGCGGAACGCGTCCGCCTGGAGCGAAATGATGAGAGAAGACGATATATTTCGACGCATTCACCTTTATGATAAACTGGAAGTAACGGAGGTGCAGTAATGAGACTTATATCAATTTGTCCCAGCAATACCGAATTGCTGGCTTTTCTAGGAGCAGATAAATTCCTGGTCGGTATAGATGACTATTCAGACTGGCCAGCTTCCATCACCCATTTGCCGAGACTCGGGCCAGACCTTTCAATACGTATGGATGAACTCGAAAAACTTGAACCTGATTTGGTCCTGGCGTCATTAAGTGTACCGGGCATGGAGAAGAATGTGGAAGAATTGATAAAAAGGCAAATTCCGCATATCATTCTGAATCCTCAAAGCCTGGAAGATATCGGTCAGGATCTTTTGACTGTCGGACAAGCTTGCGGCATTGATGCACTCACAGCATACGCAGCTTATACATCAGCGATCGAAGAAATAAAAGAACGGTCAACTGCTGCTGTAAATCGCCCTTCTCTTTACTGGGAATGGTGGCCAAAGCCTATTTTCACTCCCGGCAGAATAAATTGGCTTACCGAGATCAGTGAAATTACAGGAGCCCGTAATGTTTTTGATGACGTTGATTCAGCTAATATCCAAACCGATTGGCAGGACGTTCTCCAACGTGATCCCGACTATATTTTACTGGCATGGGTCGGCATCATGACCGATAAAGTAAAACCTGCCCTCGTCAAAAAAAGACCGGGTTATGAGTCGATGAAAGCTGTAGATAATATCCATATTATGGA
>JASLAI010000094.1 GCA_030147225.1 Planococcus sp. (in: firmicutes)
AAGGCAGTCAATTTCTTGGTTATTTCTTTGGCGGTTCTGTATTCCTTTGTCACAGACAAGACTTGCTGATCAACAGGATCGACTTTAACTTGCTTTCCTTGAGACAACCTGTAGACAAACAGCAAAATCCGGATGGCTAGATTATGAAGAAAGTCATCTGTATATTGGATGCCTAATTCTTTTTCACTGGCCGAAATGACTTCCTTCACTTCTTCCGCTTTTCCGAAAATCGGAAAGTCAGCTTGGTCATTGAGTATCATCCGCATTTGTCCCAGCAAATCCGGCCAACTTAGTTTCCCTACCAGTCGCTGCAAATAAAAGACAATGACTTTCCGTTTGTTTTCTTCTTGGCCTTTGATGACATAGCCCAATCTCCTATCAAACTCCAACTGCAGTTCGTAGCAGATCAACTCGTTTTTCAACCCTTTTACATCTTCAATGGCCGTATTTCTGCTGACCCTAACTTTTTCCATCAAACTTTCCAAATATACGGGTCTGTTCCTGGCCAGTAAATAAAGCGCCAGCCACGTTCTTCGTTCTGTTGTGGAGTATTCATAATGCCATTTCTGCATCATACCCAGCTTTTGAGGGATTTGCTTTGCTGCTTCCTGATCTAATTGAAATCCAGCAGACCGTGCATGCTGCACTACCGGAAGTTCGTTCTCTTCCAGCCACCCATTGATCTTACCGATATCGTAATAGATGGTGCGCCTTGAAATATGAAAGGTTTCCATAATTTCGTTTGCGGTGACATAACTTTGGGCTTGGGACAGATGAGATAATATTGCACGACTGCGTTGATCCAACGCCATTTCTGTTCCTCCTCTCTTATCCGTGTACACCCAGAATTAACTATTCGAATACTCTGTTAAATTAAATATAAACCTTGCTCCCCAAAAAGTGGAGACCAAATACTCCCCACTCTTGTGTGCAAAATTAGACTGTTGCAAAAAAAATAAGACCCTTGGAATCCGAAGATTCCAGAGGTCTTAGTTAATTGCTTTTGTATATTATTAAGCTCGTCCAAGCCCTTCAGCCACAATCAATTCTTCGACTTTGGCCATCAATGATTCTTCGTCGCTGCCCTCAGCTGTGATTGTGATGCTATTGCCTTTTGAAACACCAAGTGACATAACGCCCATAATGGATTTCAAGTTGACTTCTTTTTCTTTGTAAAGCATTTTCACATCTGATGAAAACGGTGATACCGCTCCCACTAATTTTGAAGCAGGGCGTGCATGAAGACCTTCGTCGCTTGTGATTGTGTACGTTTTTTCAATCATTGTTTTCTCTCCTCTGGTATTGTTTCTAAACAAATTGCATGAAATAACCTGTTCGTTCAAGGGCTTGCCTTTAACGCTTGATGTCTGTCGTAAATTTGTAGCGGTCGGCACGGTAAGTGCTGCGGACCACTTCGAATGGCTGTCCATCGGCCAAATAACTGATGCGTTCAATCATCAGAATGGCTGCTGGCGGTTTAATCTGCAGCAAATCAGCGTCTTCTTTTTTCACCAGCCCTGCTTCCATCCGCTGTGTGGCACGGCTGATTTTCAATTGCTGTTCGTTTTCGATCATCGCATACAGCGATCCTTGAAAAGAATCGCGGTCCAAGTTTGGAAAGCGTCCGACCGGCAAATAAGTTCGCTCAATGGCCATCGGTTTGTCATCTGCAAAGCGGATTCGTTCGACGAAATAGACTGGATCTCCATCCGCCAACTGCAATTCCTCTGCAATGTCGGAATCAGGCTCCAGGATTTCAAAACCGATCAGTTTGCTGCTCGGGACTAGGCCGCGCGACTGCATGTCCTCTGTAAAGCTCGTCAAACCATTCAGCGGCTGCTCGACTTTCGGAGAAGCTACAAATGTGCCGCGTCCTTTTTCCCGGTACAGCAAACCGTCATTGACTAAATTGGTGATAGACTGGCGCACAGTCATACGGCTGACATCAAAGCGTTCGGTCAGTTCGCGTTCAGAGGGGATTGCCGTGCCGATTGGAAAGTCGCCTTGCTGAATCTGTTGCTTCAGCTGTTCTTCTATTTGAATATAAATCGGAATCGGCGATTGTTTGTCCAGCACAGCGTTCACTCCTCTTCTGCCTCTGCCGCGACCAGGCTATAGGCATCCCGGTCTACAATCAGTGTAACATGATTGTGTTTCCATAAAAATGAGGCGGGAAAATCTTTGCTGACATGGCCGTCCAAAAACCGCTTCACCGCCTGCGCTTTCTTTTTGCCGGAAGCCAGCAAAAGGATCCTTTCGCTTTTCAGAATCGACTGGATGCCCATCGTGATTGCATGGGTCGGTACTTCATCGCGGTCGCTGAAAAAACGGGCATTGCTGTTGCGTGTCGACGCCTCGAGCTGAACACAATGGGTCAAGCTCGTTTCAGGCGTTCCCGGTTCATTAAAACCGATATGTCCGTTCGTCCCCATGCCCAAAATCTGCAGATGAGGCGGTCCAATTTCATCAATCAATGCTTCATAACGCTGGCATTCCCCTTCCACTGGCTTGGCTTTGCCGTTTGGAATATGGGTATGTTCCAGTGCAATATCAATATGGCGGAATAGTTTTTCATTCATAAAATGACGGTAACTGTTTGGATGGTCGTCCGATAACCCGCGGTATTCATCCAAATTAATGGTTTGAACATCCGCAAAGGAAATGTTGCGTTCCTTAACGCCCTCAATCAATTTTTCGTAAAGGCCGAGCGGCGTGGAACCTGTAGCCAGTCCCAACACCGAATGGCGATTGTTCCGGATTTGCTGCTCCACCAATTTTGCCGCCTGGCTGCTCATCTCTTCGTAGTTTTCGACTTTTATCAGTTTCATCACAGTCACTCCTTCTTATAAGCGATCGTTCCTCTGCAAATGGTCAATTGAACATTAAAATCTTCATCAAGAATTACCACATCCGCGTCTGCCCCGTCCTGCAATCGTCCTTTATTCGATAGTCCCAGTTCTTTTGCCGCATTGGCAGAAGTCATTGACACGATATCGTTCAGGCTGCAGCCGGTGATCGACTGGACATTTTTAACCGCTGTTTCCATCGTCAGGATGCTGCCGGCCAAGGTACCGTCCGCGAGCCGCGCATCTTTTTTAGTGACTTGCACATCCTGCCCTCCTAAATCGTAAACACCCGGATCCAACCCTTTTGCGCGCATTGCGTCCGTGATTAGGATCAACTTTTCAGCTCCTTTTTGACGAAAAGCGAGACTGACTGAGGTCGGATGGCTATGAATAAAATCAGCGATTACTTCCACTGACAAGCTATCTTCCATCAAAGCGGCACCCACCACGCCTGGATTGCGGTGATGGAATGGGCTCATCTGATTGTAAAGATGTGTGACGTGACTGGCTCCCGAACGGACAGCTGTCTGGACTTCTTCCAATGTAGCATCCGAATGACCAATCGAAGCGATGACATGATCTTCTGCAAGATGTTTGATAAAGGTCAATCCGTTTGCTGCTTCCGGTGCCATGGTCACCAGCCGGATTTGACCGCCGCTGAGTTTCTGCCATTTTCGGAACAACGGATAGGATGGTTCGGCAATGTGCTCAATTGGTTGTGCCCCTGCCCGCTTATCGGAAATGAACGGCCCTTCCAGATGGACGCCCAGCATTTCCGCTTGTCCTTCCTGTGCATGAAAATCCTTAATATTTTGCAAGGCAGCTGAAATGGCTCCATCCGATTGAGTCATTGTCGTTGCGAGAAAACTCGTCGTGCCTTCCTTCGGCAAAGCACCGGCAATGCCTCTCAATGCTTCAGGGGTCGCATCCATCGCGTCAAATCCCGCAGCGCCGTGGATATGCACATCAATAAACCCAGGGAACGCTGTCCAATTCCTGCCGATTGCATCCACATGAATATCCGCTTGTGCATCAATTTTCTCAGCAGCACGACTAATTTTTCCGTCTTCCAAAA
This sequence comes from Planococcus sp. (in: firmicutes), assembly GCA_030147225.1. Taxonomy (GTDB): domain Bacteria; phylum Bacillota; class Bacilli; order Bacillales_A; family Planococcaceae; genus Planococcus. Next base: position 3,922 of record JASLAI010000094.1, read on the forward strand.
GGATATCTCCTACAAAGCTTTCTTCAACAGCGTCCACAATGGTGATGCCGGAAATTAATATACTTTTTTTCATCTGGACCACTCCTTGCGAAAAACCAGAAAAATCGCGGTGGATCTCCCTGGTTTTTCGGCTAGTATTATTCGACTCTCAAGATGGAAGCCGTTCCCTGTTCTTGGAAGCCTTCTTTCAAGACAGTTACTTTTTGTTCAGTTAAGTTGGTAAAAATAACCGGTGTTGCAATAGAAGGTGCATTGGTATTTAGGAAGTCCAAATCAAGCTTTAACAAAGCGTCTCCGCGCTGTACGAGCTGGCCTTGTTCGACCAATGTTTCAAAACCTTCACCTTTCAGTTTGACCGTATCCAAGCCAACATGGATTAAGATTTCAATGCCTGTATCCGTTTCAATACCAATGGCGTGTTTAGTCGGGAAGACACTGACCACTCGCCCGTCAACTGGTGAATGAAGAACGTTTCCAGATGGCAAAATGGCGAATCCAGGACCCATCATGCCTTTTGCAAATACTTCATCCGGTACTTCCGATAGCGGAATCATTTTTCCTTGGATCGGCATTTCGAAATCTTCAGCAACAATTTCTTTCATTGCCGGTTCTTCACTGACGTTTTCTTCAGCAGGCACTGCTTCTGAGCCAGTTGCTGGAGCTGGATTTCCATTTGCCAAACGCGGCTTCATGGCGTCTGCCAGGAATTCGACAGCCGTTCCGATAACTACTTGAACACTGGTTTTATTGACTTTCATGACGCCCATCGCACCGTGGCGCTTCAGATCCTTTTCGTTCACAAGTCCTGAATCTTTAACGGTCATACGCAGTCGCGTTGTGCAATAATCGACTGCAACAATATTGTCGGTGCCGCCAAGCGCTTCAATCGTATTATACGCTCTGGCATCTACAGCTTTATTGCCTGAACTTGCATTTTCTGCACCATTCTCGTCCTCGTCTTCACGGCCAGGCGTTTTCAGGTCCAGCTTGATGATCAAGAAGTAGAAGATGAAAAAGTAAACGGCTCCGACAACCAGACCCATCACCAAGAGGATCAGCGGATTGGTAGCCAGACCATAGTTCAATACATAATCAATCGCTCCGGCAGAAAAGCCGAAACCGTGATGAACATCCAAAGCATAGGCGACCATCATTGAAGCACCCGTCAGCAACGCATGGACCACATATAGAATTGGTGATAAGAACATGAACGAGAACTCAATCGGCTCTGTAATTCCTGTCAGGAAAGACGTGAAAGCGATACTGAACAGCATCCCGCCGACAATGGCTTTGCGCTCTTTCTTAGCTGCAGCGTACATGGCAAGACATGCTGCAGGCAAACCAAACATCATAATTGGGAAGAAGCCGGACAGGAATGGCCCTGCCGTTGGATCGCCTTTCAGGAAGCGGTTGATTTCCCCGCGCACCACTTCTCCCGTAGCATCGGTGAATGTTCCGAAATCAAACCAGACGACGGTATTGATAACATGGTGCAAGCCGGTCGGAAGCAACAGACGGTTCAGGAAACCGTAAGCGCCGACGCCGAACATGCCGGCATTCAAGATCCAGTCACCGGCACTGTCAATGCCTTCCTGGATTGGCGGCCATGCATAGCCGAGCACACCAGCCAAAATTGTCATGACGGCCGCGGTAATAATCGGCACAAACCGCCTGCCGCCGAAAAAGGCGAGCCATTGCGGAAACTTCACATTATAGAATTTATTGTATAAAAGACCGGCGACAATACCGGATATAATACCGGCAAATACGCCCATATTGATCGACTCGTTGATCGTCACGATCGCCGAAGTCAGTACGAGATATGCGATAGCACCAGCCAAAGCCGCTCCTCCGCTGCCATCGTGGGCAAGGCCCATCGCAATCCCGATGGCAAAGATGATTGCCAGGTTGTCGATGATCCCTGCGCCCGCAGCCGACATGAACGGAATCCCAAGCAAATCATCCTGTCCAAAACGCAGCAGCAAAGCAGCCGCTGGCAATGTAGCGATCGGGAACATCAATGATTTCCCTATTTTCTGAAGAAAACTGAACATACAATTTCCACCCCTTTATGTATTCTTAATTTTCACTATATCTATTAATGGTATAGTTGTCTATACCAATTTTTTCGACTTAACTTAACGAAGTACAACAATTTTTATAAGCAACATAAACCGGTTTCACTTTTTATTCATTATTCAACTGAATATCTAACTAATAAGAGCTGAAAGCCCGCGGGCTTTC
>JASLAI010000104.1 GCA_030147225.1 Planococcus sp. (in: firmicutes)
GCGTCTGAGCAATTATTGGCGGCTTTATTAAAAAAGTTCCGGACGGGGCAAGGCCAGTATCTGGATATCGCATTGGTTGAAGTCATGGCAGAATTTCTTGGCAATCATGATGTTTACTATAAAGAAGGAATCTCAGATAATGGCATTCCCGAAATTGGTGGAACTCGAGTCAGCTATTCCATTTATGAAACAAAAGATGGACGTTATATGACCTTGGGTGCACTGGAAGACAAATTTTGGCGTGTTTTCTGTGATTTTGCCCAACGGCCAGAGTGGCTGGGGTGGGGTGAACGGCCTTTAGGAAGTCGAGAACACCAAAAAGTAGCGGGATTTTTCAAATCAAAAGATTGGCAGGAATGGTACCGGATATCGCTGCAGGTCGACGCTTGTTTAGCTCCTGTATTAAAGGCGCATGAACGGCATGAGCACCCGTTCTTCATTGAAAAATCCGGGAGGAAAAGGAGTCGGATGTAACATGATGGATTTGCCATTGTTATTATCTTCTTACGCCCTAAGGTCATAAGCTCGCTTTAGCTGTGCGGTATAAAACATGCCACTTCGCCAGCGTGTCTTATGCCCGTCGGACCTACACGGCCGCTTCCGCTTTTTCTTTTACTTGACAGAATAAACAAAACCTTTTAACATAAGGGACAACTTGTTGTACGAGAAGCAAGTCCTTTTGAGAGAAGAGCCTAGAGAAGACTAGAATAGAAGAGTGTATAAATCGAGGATTGAGACGAGTAGGCAGGGAAATCCATTTAGAGAGTCAGCGGCTGGTGAAAGCTGATTGGGTGATCTGCGCGAATGGACTTAGGAGAGCTGGCCTGAAAGCGGAAGCGAGTAAGGAAGACGTAAGCCCTGCGTTAAAGGGAAAGGCGAAGAGCCTGTTTAAGTGAGTGCAGAAATTTAGTGCATTAATGCGTGGTGGTACCGCGGTTTTAACCCGTCCCCGCAATCAGATAACTATCTGGTTGCGGGGATTTTTGCATCCAAAAATGAGACGAGGAGAGATTAAAATGAGCAGAGCAGAGAATATGAGTGAACAAAAGATGTATGAAAAATCATTGGAAATGTTGAATGGCACAATAGATGACCAACAAGTGAAGAGTTTTTTATCGGGATTGCACGCAAAAGGTGAGACTGCAGATGAATTGGTGGGATTGGTTAAAGCGATGCGCGAAAAAGCGGTGAATTTGCCGGTAGTAGAAGGAGAGCTGGTTGATGTTTGTGGAACCGGCGGCGACCGTTCCTACAGTTTCAACATCAGCACCTTAACGGCATTTGTGCTTGCAGGATGCGGATTAACCGTTGCTAAGCATGGCAACCGCAGTGTGTCCAGCAAAACCGGCAGTTCGGATGTTTTGGAAGCGCTCGGTATTTCAACGGAAACAGATGTGGCAACGATACCGGCGATACTTGACCAGACTGGGATTGCGCTTTTGTTTGCACCAGCGATTCATCCTGCACTTGGGCGCATGCGCCAGATTCGCAAAGACATCGGCACGCCGACCATCTTCAACTTGGTGGGACCTTTAGCAAATCCCTTGCCAATCACGATTCAAATGACGGGTGTTTACCGCCGAGATATGCTGGAGCCGATGGCAGATGCCTTGATCCGATTGGGCCGAAAAAAGGGAGCCTTGGTTCACGGGGCAGGCGGATTGGATGAATTATCGCTTGCCGGTACAAATGAATTGATTATTTTTGATGAACAAGGCAAACGTGAAATGACCATCCATCCGAATGAGGTCGGTTTGGAAGTGGCGCCGATTGAAGCGATTCGTGGAGGTGAACCTGAACGCAATGCAGAAATCTTCATGGATGTATTATCAGGGACTGACAGCCCTTATTTGGATACAGTGGCTTTAAATGCAGGAACTGTATTGTATGTCAGCGGCAAGGCCAAAACGGTGGCGGAAGGTGTACAGCAGGCAAAAGCATCAATCAAATCAGGCGAAACCGCGCGTGTCTTCGACTTGCACCGGTTGGCTACGGAGGTATTGGTATGACGATCTTGGATAAAATCATCGCGACTAAACAGCAGGAAATAAAAACATATTCAAAGACTGAGCCAGAAAATATCAGTTTTCCGGAGAAATCGAAACTGCTGAAGCGCCTTCAGGAAAAAAATGGCGTCATATCGGAAATCAAACGTGCTTCGCCGTCGAAAGGCGATATTCAGATAGAGGTAGATATTGTAGCACAAGCTAAAAAATACGAAGAGGCGGGAGCGGCTGCAATTTCGGTGCTGACGGATGAAACTTATTTTAAAGGGTCTATCAAAGACTTGAAAGAAGTGGCGCAAGCTGTTTCTATCCCGGTTCTGTGCAAGGATTTTATGATCAGTGAGATTCAGATTGACCGGGCTCAAAATGCAGGAGGAACGATTGTCCTGCTGATTGTCGCAGCATTGGAAAAGCAGCAGCTGCAAAGCCTTTATCAATATGCGATTTCTAAAGGGCTTGAAGTTTTGGTGGAAGTTCACGATGAAGAGGAATTGCGGGAAGCGCTGGAGCTGGATGCCAAATTGATCGGCGTCAACAACCGCAACTTGAAGACCTTTGAGGTATCGATTGAACGGACTGCGCAATTGGCTGAAAAGTTTCCTTTCGATGGTGAACGGGTACTCATCAGCGAAAGTGGAATGCACACAAAAGAAGATGCGAAATTCGCTTATGCGAGTGGAGCTTCTGGAATTTTGGTGGGCGAAGCACTGATGCGCTCTGAAGATCCAGGCAGTTGGATTCGACAGGCAACCAGTGAGGAGGCGATAAAATGACCAAAGTAAAAATCTGTGGATTGAAGGAAGAACAGCATGTCAAAGCAGCAAAACGTGCAGATGCCATTGGTTTTGTGTTTGCTCCAAGCAAACGTCAAGTGACAATCGGACAAGCGGCTGAGTTGGCCAAGCATATACCGGTAGACACAGATAAAATCGGGGTTTTTGTTAATGCGTCTCTAAAAGAAATTGAAGATGCGATTGCAGGTGTTCCGTTAACGATGGTGCAGCTTCACGGAGATGAACCCGATGACCTGATTCAGGCGATCCGTGTGCCGGTAATCCAGGCTTTCTCAATTCGTACAGAAGAAGATGTTGAAAAATTAAAGAACTCCAAAGCTGATTACGTATTAGTGGATGCTCCAGGCACCGACTACCGGGGAGGCAGCGGCAATGTGTTCGATTGGTCCTTATTGCGCGGCGCCGAGATTGATTTATCACGGCTGATTGTAGCCGGTGGTTTGAATCCTGGAAATGTCCATGCAGCAATCGGACAAACCACTCCTTACATGGTGGATGTTTCAAGCGGAGTCGAGACAGATGGCCGCAAAGATTCAGCAAAGATACAGGAATTCATTAAACAGGTAAAGGATGATTCGATGGAACAAACAATAGAAAAAACAGGTTTTTTTGGTAAATACGGGGGACAATTTGTGCCAGAAACCTTAATGAAAGCAGTTAAGGAATTGGAAGATGCCTATGAAGAGGTAAAAGAGGATCCTGAATTCCAAAGAGAGTATCATCATTACCTATCTGAATACGTCGGGCGTGAACAGCCGCTGACATATGCTCAGCGTATGACAGAAGCACTCGGTGGACCGAAGATTTATTTGAAACGGGAAGACTTGAACCATACGGGTGCCCATAAAGTGAATAATGCTATCGGCCAGGCTCTGCTTGCTATGCGCATGGGCAAACGTAAAATTGTAGCGGAAACCGGCGCGGGCCAGCATGGTGTGGCGACAGCTACGATTTGTGCGCTTTTTGATTTGGAATGTGTCATTTTCATGGGCGAAGAAGACATTAAGCGTCAACAACTGAATGTTTTTCGTATGAAGCTGTTGGGCGCACGTGTTGAGAGTGTCACCAAAGGCAGTGCGACTTTAAAGGATGCTGTCAATGAAGCCTTGCGTTACTGGGTAGCCAATGTAGAAGATACGCATTACCTCATTGGTTCGGCTCTTGGTCCGCATCCGTTCCCGACAATGGTCCGCGACTTCCAAAGTGTCATCGGCAATGAGACCAAGCGTCAGATTCTCGATAAAGAAGGACGTCTTCCAGATGCTATTTTGGCATGTGTCGGCGGTGGCAGCAACGCTATCGGCATGTTCTATCCATTCATTCAAGATAAAGAGGTTCAGTTGATAGGCGTTGAAGCTGCCGGCGATGGGGTCGATACCGACCGGCATGCTGCAACTTTAACCAAAGGCACAGAAGGGGTTCTCCATGGCGCGCTCATGAAGTTATTGCAGGACGACTCAGGCCAGGTACAGGAAGCTCATTCGATTTCTGCCGGACTTGACTATCCGGGAATTGGTCCTGAACACGCTCATTTAGCAGACATTGGCCGCGTTGAATACCGTTCCATCACAGATGACGAAGCGTTGGCAGCAGTCATTAGCATGTCCCGCCTAGAAGGAATCATCCCTGCTCTCGAAACGGCGCATGCCATTGCGGAAGCTGAAAAGCAGGCCAAAACGATGACTGCCGATCAGATTTTGGTCATTTGCGTATCAGGGCGCGGCGATAAAGATATGGCGACATATGCAGAGAAATTGGAGGGACTGTCATGAATCGACTGGAGCAGCTGAAAAATTCAGGAAAAAAAGCGTTTGTTGCTTACATTATGGCGGGAGACGGCGGTCTTGACCGCTTGAAGGAACAAGTGCAATATTTGCAAAAGGCAGGGGTGACGGCCATTGAAATCGGCATTCCCTTTTCAGACCCTGTAGCGGATGGTCCGACGATTGAGGCGGCGGGCAACCGCGCCTTGAAGCAAGGGGTTACACTTCAGAAAGTACTGGAAGAAATGAAAAGCTGGACATTCCAGGTTGAAATTCCTTTGCTGGTCATGACTTATTTGAATCCGGTACTGAAATTCGGAGTAGAACGGTTTGCGGCTGAATGCAGCAATGCGGGAGTTTCAGGTGTCATCATTCCGGATCTTCCTCACGAGCATAAACAGCTCGTGCAGCCTTACACCGACAAGGAAAACATCAAACTGATTCAATTGGTGACTTTGACGACAACCGATGCACGGCTGGAAGCTATTCTGCGTGAAGCGGAAGGCTTTGTTTATGCAGTAACGGTTAAAGGCATTACCGGTTCGCGCGACGAAATGTCAGAAGACGTCAAAGCTTTCATGCGCAAGGTCCGAGAAAAAAGTCCGGTTCCGGTCTACGCAGGATTCGGGATTTCAAAGAGCAGCCACGTGGATATGCTGCGCGATGATGTCGATGGTTTCATTGTCGGAAGCGCGATTGTTGAGGCATTCAATGCCGATAAAATTCAGGAAATTGAACCGCTTATTCATGCAGTAACCAATGCCTATTCGGTATAATGCCGATAGGAGGGGATTTTATGTTTACACCAGTCACTGATGATTTTTTCAATGCACCGACATTGGATCTTTCCCGCAAATTGCTTGGCCAGATTCTGGTTCATGAATTGCCGGAAGGAATCGTTGCGGGGCGCATTGTAGAGACCGAAGCCTATATGGGTGCGGAAGACCGTGCAGCCCATAGCTTTGGAAACCGCCGAACTAAACGAACAGAAATCATGTTCGGAAAACCCGGACTTGTTTATACGTATCAAATGCACACCCATACCTTGATCAATGTCGTCAGCGGACCAGAAGAAACCCCGCGGGCGATTTTGATTCGTGCAGTCGAACCGGTGGAAGGCATAGACCTGATGGCAGAATTGCGCGGCAAACATATGCCGATCAAGCAGTGGACCAGTGGACCCGGAAAACTGACCAAAGCAATGGGCATCACAATGGCTCATTACGGACACCACTTTTCTGAAAAGCCGCTTTATATCGCTCAGGGAGATCCTGTACATGCAGTATCGGTCGGACCGCGTGTCGGAATTGGCAATTCACTTGAAGCCGTTCACTATCCGTACCGGTTTTGGGAATCGGAAAATCCATTTGTCTCGAAATTCCGCTAGTTCTGTGTTTAATTTTATGCTCTCGTGGAATACTGAAAGAGAATGATTAAACAGAAGGAGTGGGAAATAGTGGCAAAAATTGCAACTTTAATTACAGACATGTTCGAAGATGTGGAATATACAGATCCATCGAAAGCATTTAATGATGCGGGTCATGAAGTTTTCACTATTGAAAAAGAAGCAGGCAAAGAAGTTACAGGCAAACAGGGAGAAGCTGTTGTCACCATTGATAAAGGAATCGATGATGTCAGCCCGGAAGATTACGATGCTTTGTTCTTGCCTGGCGGATTCTCTCCAGATCAATTGCGTGCCGATGACCGCTTTGTGGAATTCACAAAAGCTTTCATGGATGCAAAAAAACCAGTTTTTGCAATCTGTCATGGCCCTCAATTATTGATTACAGCAAAAGCGCTGGAAGGCCGTAAAGCGACAGGCTTTAAATCGATTCAAGTCGACATGGAATATGCAGGTGCTACAGTAGTTGATGAAGAAGTGGCCGTGTGCCAGGATCAGCTAGTAACAAGCCGCCAGCCGGATGATATTCCAGCGTTCAACC
>JASLAI010000133.1 GCA_030147225.1 Planococcus sp. (in: firmicutes)
CATTTTGCTAAACAAGTTATAAAAATGATCAATACGGTAGCGGCAAAAGTAAACAGCGATCCTTTGGCGAGAAAGCATCTGCATGTCGTCTTTGTTGAAGATTATAACGTGACGCAAGCAGAATACATGATTCCGGCAGCAGATGTCAGTGAACAAATATCAACTGCTTCGAAAGAAGCTTCAGGAACAGGGAATATGAAGCTAATGATGAATGGTGCTTTGACGATTGGTACTTTTGATGGCGCAAATGTCGAAATATTTGAACAGGTTGGCGAGGAAAATGCATTTGTCTTTGGAATGCGGGCAGAACAGGTCATGCAGTACGAAAAAGACGGTTCATACAATCCGAAAGAAATAATCGATTCAGATCCGGAGATTGCACAATTGATGCAAGAGCTGATCAAAGGGGAATGGACAGAAGGAAAAACAAATGTCGACTTTATTGTTGGGCAATTGCTGGAGGACCGCGATCCTTATTTCATATTAAAGGATATACGCAGTTATGCGAAAGCGCATGAACAAATTTTAGACGTTTATGCGCATCCGGAAAAGTGGGCTGAAATGTGTGTGAAAAACATTGCGGCTTCCGGTATTTTTTCAAGCGATCGTACCATCCAGCAATATTCAGATGATGTTTGGCGTTTAACGAAAATTCCCAGCGTACATTAAAAGCTGAAAGGGTGGGAATATGGCAGACAGAGAGTTCGATAACACTGACCTAAAAGATTACAAGGCCAGCGGGGCACTCACCGGCAAAGTGGCGATTATCACTGGCGCCAGCAGCGGTATTGGCCAGGCTGTGGCAATTGCCTATGCTAAGGAAGGGGCGAAAGTGGTCATCGGTTATCTCGGTGACGACGAAGGAGCCCAAAAAACCATTGAATTAATTGAAAGCTATGGCGGGGAAGCCAAAGCCTTAAGCGGTGATTTGGGCAAATCGGAGAATTGTGACCAATTGGTCCAATTTACTTTAGCGGAATTCGGTCAAGTGGATATCCTGGTGAATAATGCCGGCTATCAATATCCGCAGACTTCGCCGCTCGATATTACCGATGAGCAGATGTTGAAAACTTTTGAAATCAAGGCCTTTGCTATGTTCTATTTAACGAGAGCGGCGCTTCCGCATTTAAAAAAAGGTTCGCGCATTATCAATACCGCCTCCATCAACGCTTACCGAGGACATTCGGATTTGATCGATTATGCAGGAGCCAATGGAGCGATGGTGGCGATGACCCGGTCGTTGGCTCGGCGTCTCGTACGTGAGGAAATTGCGGTGAATGGCATTGCACCCGGACCGATTTGGACGCCATTGATCACCAAAACTTTTGGTGATGTGAATCCGGATGTGGCCGATGATTTTGGAGAAGATGTGCCGGCAGGGCGCCCGGGACAGCCGTATGAGCTGGTTAAAGCGTACGTGTTTCTGGCAGACCCGCAAAATTCATATATGACGGGCCAGTTCCTGCATATGAACGGCGGCGACTATATGTCTACATAAACAAAATCAGGCAGAACAAGGGAAGTTCCTTGTTCTGCTTTTTCATTTTTCACTGCATATGGTAAAATTCACTGGAGAAAGAGGAGTGAGTTTTTGAAAAAGATGATGTGGGCCTTACTGGCAGTCCTTGTTATGGTATTGCTGACAGCCTGTGCAGAAACAGCTGAACAGCCAAAAGAAGAAAACAAAGACAAAAAAAGCAGTCAACAAAATGAACAATCAAAAATCAAAGAACCGGTTAGAGAAGAAGTTGGGCAAGAAGGTCTGACCGTCCATTATATTGATGTGGGTCAAGGAGATTCTACACTGCTTGAATTTGAAGGATTTTTGATGTTAATCGACGCAGGCAATTGGAATTCTACAGAAGCCGTGGATTATTTAAAACAACAAGAAATCAAGGACATTGATATCGTCGTGGGGACACATCCTGATGCTGATCATATTGGGCAGCTGGCGCAGGTGATCGGTGAATTTAATGTTGGAGAGGTATGGATGTCAGGCAATACGAGCAGTTCCAATACCTTCACTAATGTGCTGCAGGCCATTGAAGCAAGTGGCTCGGATTATGTTGAACCGAGAAGCGGTGATGTCTTTGATGTGGGTTCTCTCCAAATCGAAGTGCTGTACCCGAATAAAATCACCGGAGCGGCAAACGAAGAATCGGTTTCAATGAAAATGACGTATGGCGATGTCCGTTTCATTTTTACAGGTGATGCTGGCGTTAAGCAGGAACAGGAAATGGTCGACAGCGGCACGGATCTCGATGCAGAAATTCTGCATCTGGGGCATCATGGCTCCAATACTTCGACAAGTCCATCCTTTTTATCGGCTGTGACTCCTGAAGTTGCAATTTACAGTGCAGGCGCTGATAATTCCTACGGACATCCGCATGCGGAAGTAATAGCTGCCGTTGAAAATGCAGGAGCGGAAGTGTATGGCACAGATGTCAATGGGACGATTCTGGTTAAAACAGATGGCAAGTCCTACACCGTAGAGACACAGCAGGAAGGGGTTCCGACTGAAGGAGAAAACCGCTGCATTGATGTGAACATCGCTTCTTCGGCAGAGTTGAAGGAGATATCAGGGATTGGCGATGCTTACGCGCAGGCTATTATCGATCAGCGGCCATTTAAAAACTTAGAGGAATTGACTGATATAAAAGGGATTGGCCAAGGAACGCTGGAAGCTATTCAACAGCAGGGCCTAGCATGCATAGGAGGGTAACGCGATGAAAGGCATTTTGGACCGGATAGAAGACGGTAAGCATGCTGTTATTTTAGTGGAAGCAGAAGGCATTGAATTGGTCTTGCCCGCCAATTGCTTGCCTGAAGGAAGCCAAGTGCATTCATGGTTTACCATCGATGCGGAAAATGGCCAATTGACTCTTAGTTTGGATGAAGAGATAACTTCTTTTAAAAGCGAACAGGCTGAAGAATTGATAACGAGGCTCAGGTTGAAGAAAAAAAGCAGCCGTTTCAAGCGGAATTAAAAAGAAGCCCAGAACCTCTTTGAGGTTCTGGGCTTCTCAGACTGTAGACAAAGTCTAACCAAAATGAATAGAGGTGCAGATTCCCAACCGGTCCGGCCACTTCGCGTTCCGTGGGCTCAGCTTCAGCCTCCTCGTCACTGAAAAAACCATGCTCCTGCATCGCTGCGCTAGCTTCGTCGCAAAGGCTTGACTTTGCAGGCTTCGGCCAATGCCTTTCCTGCGGGGTCTTCAGCTTTCGTCGCTGCGCTGCTTCCAACAGGAGTGTTCGTGGTCAGACCGGTTGGAAACGTGAGGCTTTAATCAAAGGAAGAAGCCGCTAGTTAGTTCCAGAAAAACTAGTCCAACAAACTTGGTAACCCTTCACTTAAAAATCCGGAGCGCAAGGCGGCGAAGGGCAAAGATATGCTCCTGCATCTCTACTGAGGAAAATCCTCTGAAGTTCAACGTGCCTAATCCTGTTCAATCAATTCCAAGTAATAATCGGCTACTTGATTGGGCTTATATAAATCGGTTATGGATGTTGAATAATTGGAGATGGATGCGTCAAACTCGATTTCTTGAGATGGAATCCGAATCCGAAAATGCATTTTGTAAAGCAGTACTGCGATGTCATGATACTCTTCGCTGGTTACTTTGAAGTCGAAAAAAATCTTTCTTTTTTCCTTTTCGGAATTAAATTCTTGAACTAACTCTTCTTTAAAGTTATAAGCATGTATTTTGGTGTCGTTAACCCAAAGCGTGGTTTCCATAAGTTATTTCACCTCTAATTTTGAGTGTTTGGTAAATTTCTGGATGGCCTGCGCCGCCAGCTGGCTTTTAACCATATCTTCCATTGGTGGATTATAGAGTCCAGCCCGAACGTTAAGGTAATGGCGGTGCATCGGATTGTCTTCCGAAAGAGCACGGGAGCCGACAATTTTCATCGCCTTGTCCACTACGCCCATCGCTGCATGAGTAACGGCGATTTTCGTGATATCCAGAGCTTCATCCATTGCGTCCTTATTACCTGCAAGAACATAACGTTCTGCAGTGCCATACAAAAGGTGGCGGGCGGTCGTCAGCTCAAGTTCCATTTCACCGATGGTTTGTTGGATTGCAGGCGTTTCCGCAATTGGTTTGCCAAGAGATGCAGGCTTGTAATTGGCGGCAAATTCTACTGCATAAGCCCTAGCGGCAGCGGCAATGCCAATATAACAGGCAGGAATATGAAGCAGCCAGCCTTTAGCAGCGGCTTTAGCCCCAGTCGGTTTTAAAATATAGGCTTTGGGAATCCGGACATTGTCGAGAACCAATGTATGGCTTGCGGTGCCACGCATCGCCAGCATATCCCATGTTTCGTCAATCGAGACTCCATCGGCATGGCGCGGAATAATGACCGTGAGGACTTCATTGTTTTCCGCAGCAGCGGTCACAAAAATATAGTCAAGAGCCGGAGCCATGGACGTATAGGTTTTTTCTCCGCTTACAATGTACGAATCGCCATCAAGAACAGCGGTTGTACGCGGCAAGGCACCTCTTGCAGGACTGCCGGCATTTGCTTCTGTAGCAGCTGTATTGATGAGTGCACCTTTTGCTATTTCTGCCATTAACCATTCAGCTGAACCTGCATGCCAATGGCGGTTCTCTGCGTACTCCAGGACAATGCCGACGTGCCAACCGATTGAAAGCGCTGTTGTTCCTGACCCTTCCGCTATGGCCTCTTGTGCCAAGACATATTCGTATAGCCCTAATCCCTGGCCACCAAATTTCTTTGGCAGCGATAAAGTATGATAATTCATCTTTTTCAAGTCTTTGATGTTATCGAAAGGGAAGGAGCCATGTGCATCCAATTCCGGCTCACGTGCCTGGAAAGTCGGATGCATAGCGCGAAGCTGATCGATTAACATTTGCTGTTCAGGTGTTTTG
>JASLAI010000109.1 GCA_030147225.1 Planococcus sp. (in: firmicutes)
AGCAGGTCCGATACCAAGAAATGCTAGAATGGCAAGTCCTGCACCTAGAATACCGGCAGAGAAATTATTAACCAGCATTTCAAAGCCGGTACGGACTTTCCCTTCAATCAGTTGATCAAATTTCTTGATGACATAGGCTCCGAGCGGCCCCATAATCATGGCACCCAGGAACATTGGTGTATCGGGAGCCCCAATAATGACACCCATTGTCGCGATGGTTCCGACTACTCCACCCCGCTGATCGTAAATCAGCCGGCCTCCAGTATAGCCAATCAGAAGCGGCAGCATGTAGGTAACCATCGGTCCTACCAGTGAAGCAAGATTTTCATTCGGGTAAAATCCTGTGGGAATGAATAGAGCTGTAATTAATCCCCAAGCAATAAATGCGCCGATATTCGGTAAAACCATAGAGCTCAAAAAATTGCCGAACTTTTGTATTCGAACCTTCATTGTTGATTCGTTCATGTGATCCTCTCCTTTGGCATATAGTTTGTTACGCTGAATATAAGATTTTCAATGTCGTTATTCCGCAAATCAGCTCCGCTGCCTGAAGGAAGCCTCTTCTGTTTTGCTTCATATCTCTTTGATGTCTCTTTATCTTAAGCTTCGAATGGAAGCGCATTCAACAACAAGGAAAGTCAACTTTGTCGGGCTTGTCGTGACAAGGCTGTTGTTTTACAGAAAAAGACCATCCTTTAGCCAAAAAGCATGACGAAAGGATAGTCTTTTTACTGCTATTTTTTGCAAGTGGCATGACGGTAAAAAGACGAAAAGAGTTGATAGACCATAGATATAATAGCGATGACAACCATAGAACCATCTGGTCGGGATCAATTCTTGGCGGGGGTAACCCTACTAAATAAATAAAAGTGATTGCCATTGAAACCAGTTGGCCGAAGAACAATGCAACCAGCTATGGACGATAAGTTGACCTTGTTTCCTGCCAGCGAAATAGAATTAGCAATGCCGCACACCTTTGCCAAGTCAGTTTAATCCCCAAATAATATAAGACATAAAGTAAACCAAGAGGTGTAGAAATCGGCATGCCGATGTATGGTATACCTGTCCAAAATTTCATTTATTCCAAACTTGTTGCTATAAGGACAAAAGCAACACCAAAACAATAAATTGCAAAAGCAGCGGTATAAAAAATAAAATACTTAGCGATTCTTGTATACTTATGCCGTTGTGTCAAAACAGAAGCACATAAGTACAAGCTAACGGCCCTTTAATAGAATCTATGCGTTAACTTTGGGACACACTTTGCATTTATCCCCCCGAAGATGCAGCAGCTGCCGCCTGATCAGCTTTTACACAATCGATTGCTACTACAATGGCGATGACGACTGCCTCCATTTCTTCATCCAAAATCTCCACTTTATAGCTGTCGCCCCAGCTAAACCAAGCTTTGTTCACCTGGCCGATGACTTCTCCGTGCTGCAATAGTTGAAAATTCATTTCCCACCAGTTTCCACGGACCTCGATGCCTGTGCCCTCTATCGTGTATCGTGCTTTGAATATGGAAAACTCCTTCTTGATCGTCAAGCGTTCCTGGCCATTGACCTCAACAAAAAACTTTGGCAGAAAACTGAACGTTTTTTTGGTAATCAGTGCAACTTCGTCTCTTTTTGTATTCATAATGGAGAACGTCTTAGGAATTTGCATGAAGCTGCCTGCGACATAGTAAACATCATTTTGTTGCTGATCCTTTACTGTAAATTTGCCGCTTAAACTGAATACTCGCTGCTTTATGTAGAGTTGTTTCATCGTTATCGTCTCCTTTATGTGGAAGTGCGAATCAGGATAGAACGGAATCAAGCGGATGTAAATTCGTTTATTCCTTTTAGAACTATACTCTGCAACTCATGTCCAAGTTTCCTGCAATGTCTCTCTGAACAAATTGTCCAGTATTTTCGTCGGGTCCTTCGCTTCAGTCTCAAGTGATTTAACATATGCTTCAAGCCGTTCCATTTCGTTTTCTATAAACTCGTTGATTATGGCAATGCGGGATTCAAGATCCAGCTCGTCTCCTCTTAGCTTCCGTTTTAACAGATGTTCCACTTCATTTTTCAATTCACCTTCGGGGATAATGTCTTCCACTAACTCATTGAAGCTGATTGGCGGTGTCATGTTGTATTTTTCGATCCAATTGCATGCCAGAATTGGCCGAATGACATAAAAATATTTTTTGATTTTTACTTCCGGACCTTGCAGGTATTCGCGGTAATTATTTTTTGCCATATTCAAATAATGGTACAACATCGAATTCGGATAAAACACATCCGACTCCAAAGAACGTATTTTATCGACAAAAGAGTATTTTTGATAATAAATAATATCGCTCCGCAGCCATTCCAAAAGCGGCGGATTGCTTTTTCTGAAAAGACGCAATGCTTTCGTGATTTCCCAGCCGCTAATATCCAATAAATCGTTGATGGGTTCTTCAATGACATCCCTCTTTGCGCCAATGCCTTGAGGATCTATTGAGAGGTACCATTCCGGTGATTGAATATAAATAAACCTGACATCATAATCACTGTCTTTTGAAGGAAATCCCCATGCCCGACTCCCGGATTCAACAGCATATAAAATCTTCACATTGAACTTCTCTTCTATTCCCAACAATTTCTTGCGGATGACTTCATTCATGGTCATTCTCCTTTATTCGCTCTGAAGCTAATTTTATCGTTTATTGGGAAAAATTGAAACTTTACAAATAAAAAAAGAAGATCAGACCCTCCCTAAGGCTGGCTGATCTCTCTGAACAATCTTTATTAACGTGCCCATGCTGCAATAGCTGCAATGTCTTCAGGGGCGGTTCTGCAGCATCCTCCGATGATTTGGGCACCGGCTTCATGCCACTGCCGTGTATTCGAAGTAAACTGATTCGCAGAAGCTCCTTCCCCCCAGGTCTTGCTTGCCGGATTGTATTCTTCGCCTGAATTCGGATAAACAATGATCGGTTTGTCCGTTTTGCTTTTCACTTCTGTGATTAATGATTCGATGATATGAGGTGCTGAACAATTGATGCCGATTGCCGCTACTTGCGGCTGTTCATCCAGCCATTCCGCGCATTTTGAAATTTCTTCGCCGTCGCTTATCCGGTATTCGTCCTTCGCGCTGAAACTGAACCAGGCATAGACCTCCGGAAATTCTTCCAATACCTTAACGATTGCTTGCGCTTCTTTAAGACACGGAATGGTTTCACATGCCAGAATGTCTGCACCTGCTCTGACTAAAACCCCAATCCGCTCTTTATGGAAGGCAATGAGGTCATCTTCACTTAACGAGTAATCTCCGCGATATTCAGAGCCGTCCGAAAGAAAAGCGCCATACGGGCCGACAGAGGCGGCAACCAATGGTTTCGGTCTGTGCGATTTATCTTCCAACTGTGCCCAAAATTCATCACGCGCCTCTGCTGCCAGTTGAACAGATTTCCCGATCAACTCAATGGCTTCCTTTTCAGTAAGCCCTCTTTCTTTATACCCTTCAATCGTCGCCTGGTAGCTCGCAGTGATTGCACAGTCTGCACCTGCTTGAAAATAATCCAGATGCACTTTCTTAATCAGTTCCGGATTTTCCATCAGGATCTTTGCTGACCATAACCGATCATTCAAATTGCAGCCGTAACTCTCAAGCTCTGTAGCCATTGCCCCGTCAAGAATGACGATAGGGAAACGGTTCAAAATCTCTTCAATCGGGTTCATTCCAAAACATCCTTTCCAAATCCAAGCTCATCTCATCATCTATTAATTGTTTCGGGTCGCTTTGCTTAAAAATTGCTTTGTTCTTTCCGCTTTCGGGTGATTGAAAAGCTGCTCAGCCGTTCCCTCTTCGATAACCACGCCGTCTTCCATGAAAACGACACGATCAGAGATTTCACGCGCAAAATTAAGCTCATGAGTCACAATGAACATCGTTTTCCCCGTATCCGCTACACTTCTAATCGTCGC
>JASLAI010000154.1 GCA_030147225.1 Planococcus sp. (in: firmicutes)
ATTGGCTACGTCAGCCATCCAGAGTATATCTCGGTTAAAAATCTGCTGGTAAAACGGGAACTCTTCGGCATGGATCTTATCTTTAACGAAATTCCGAACAACTTGGTGCCTTTTGATTATCAAGGTTTTAATGATGCAACGGAAGAGTTTGTAGTGGGCACGACAGACTGTCTGACCGGTGAAGCGGTTTATTTTGAAAAACAAAATCGTCCCGAGGACGTAATGGCTATTGTCAGAGCTTCAAGTTCCCTGCCATTGATGTCACAACCTGTGGAGTTTGATGGTCGATTATTGATGGATGGCAGTATTGCAGATCCGCTTCCAATCCGTAAAGCCTTATCGGATGGGGTCACCAAACCGATTATTATCTTAACAAGAGAAAAAGGCTATCGAAAAAAGAAGAGCCGCTTTGCCAAAGTGATGCCGGCCTTTGTGCGGCAGTATCCCGCTATCGCAAAGAAGATGGAAAGCCGGCATATCTATTATAATGAAACAATGGAGTTTATTGAGCAATTGGAAGGTGAAGGCTCGGCCACGGTAATACGTCCGATGAATCTCTATAAAATCAGAGGAATTGAACGGGACCCAGTAAAATTGGAGAGTTTGTACAACCAGGGGTACCAGGATGCGACCGACAGATTTGAAGAGTTGTTTGATTTTCTTCAAAACTAAATTTTTTTGAACTTCACGAATCACATCGTGGTAAAGTTAAGTCGAGGGGATAATTATGATTCGTGAAATAGATCATCAGAATAAACAGCTGGCAAAAGAGATACAAAAAATACAACAAGCAGCTTACCGCATAGAAGCTGAACTCATGGAGTTTGATGGAATTCCGCAGCTTTATGAGACAGTACGTGAAATTCAAAACAGCCCTGACACCTTTATCGGTTTCAGTATAGAACGATTACAGGGTGTCGCATCATACCAAGTTGAACAAGGAATCGTCGATATCCACCGACTCGTCGTCGATCCGGATCAGTTTCGGAAAGGGATTGGGAAGCAGTTGGTAGCTTATCTGCTAGAGCGCTATAAAGGCTATGAATTCGTGGTCAGTACGGGCACTGCAAATAAACCGGCAATTGCTCTTTATCAAGCAAACGGTTTCAAGGAACAGCGCGTATTTGAAGTAGCACCTGGCGTGCAGTGCATCCAATTTAGTCTTAACACTTAAGGAAAGGGACTTTCTTTTCTTAAATACAAAAAAAATTATAGACTCAATTTTTAAAATAAAAGCTTGAGGTGTATTCATGAAATTAGATAATATTGATCGAAAGATATTGGAGTTATTGACCAAAAACGGCCGTATTTCGTATGTGGATATTGGGAAAGAACTGAATTTGTCGAGAGTGGCCATTCGCGAGAGGGTTCATCAATTGACAGAAGCTGGGGTGATTGAAAGCTTTACAGTGGTCATTAACAGTGAGAAGGTCGGCAAAAAAGTATCGGGTTTTTTTGAAGTGGATTGTGAACCATCATCTTTGGTGGAAGTGGCTCAGACCTTAGCGGATAACCCAAGCGTTGCCAGCTGCTATCAAATGACAGGCCCATCTACGCTTCATATGCATGTGCTAGTTGATGATTTTATGGATCTCGAAAAATTCATCAACGAAGAACTCTACGCGCTCGAAGGAATAACGAGAGTGGAAAGCCATATCCTTCTCCGCCGATTTAAAAGTCGTACCGGCATGAAATTATAAAATCCTGCAGGCTTTAAAGCTGCAGGATTTAACTTTTTATTGGAGTAACAGCTTCTTTGCCATGAGTATTCAGTATATTTTGTAATTTAGGTAGAAATAAGCAATCGCATACTCTATAATCGAAAGTATCATTATTAACTATAGTTAAACAAAATCTAAAAAGTGCTTTACAAGTGATATGAAATACTAGTGAATTTGTACACAAAGTTTAACTAAGAGAAAGGAAGGATGACATTGGACTATTTGAATAATCCGTTTCCATCACAGCGTCAAACCGTGTTTTCAAAAAAAGGGATGGTAGCAACTTCTCAGCCTTTGGCGGCTCAAGCGGGAATAGAAGTTATGCAGAATGGAGGAAATGCCATCGATG
Organism: Planococcus sp. (in: firmicutes); assembly: GCA_030147225.1. GTDB lineage: Bacteria > Bacillota > Bacilli > Bacillales_A > Planococcaceae > Planococcus. Next base: position 2,071 of record JASLAI010000154.1, read on the forward strand.
CAGCCATTGCAGCTGCGGCTGCATTAACCGTTGTCGAACCGACTTCTAATGGGATTGGAGGAGATGCCTTCGCACTGGTCTGGGTAAAAGATAAGCTGCATGGCCTGAACAGTTCCGGCCCTGCGCCAAAAAGCATTTCACCGGAAGCAGTCAAAGCGTTGGGATTTGAAAAAATGCCAACACATGGCTTAGTACCTGTGACAGTTCCAGGAGTACCAGCTGCATGGGCTGAGTTATCAAAGAAATTTGGTAAATTGTCGTTGGCTGAAGCTTTGAAACCGGCAATCCGCTATGCGGAAGAAGGATATCCACTGACACCAATTCTAGGGAAGTATTGGAAAGCTGCCTATTCCAAATACAAAAATTCTTTCACAGGAAAAGAATACCAAGCTTGGTTTGATACGTTTGCACCGAACGGCCGGGCACCTGAAATCGGCGAATTATGGTCATCTCCTGGCCACGCCAGCACTTTAATCGAAATTGGTCAGACGGATGCACGTTCTTTCTATGAAGGGGCGATTGCAGATAAAATCGATGCTTTCATGAAAAAGCACGAAGGATTTCTCTCTAAAGAAGATCTGGAGGCATTTAAACCGGAATGGGTAGAGCCAGTGTCATCAGAATACCGGGGCTATGAAGTTTGGGAAATCCCGCCAAATGGTCAAGGCATGATCGCTTTGATGGCTTTGAATATTTTCAAACAACTGGGAC
>JASLAI010000175.1 GCA_030147225.1 Planococcus sp. (in: firmicutes)
GAGGCCATGCCGTTTTCTATTTGATAGTAGGAATTTCTCCATGCAAATAGCGCGAAACTTATCTTATGCTCTTCTAATTCAAGTAATACAGAGCGGAGGAAATCAGCAAGCTTCCGATACAAAAAATCAGGCCGATTTGTAAAAAAGATTTTTGATTTGGAAATTGATGCTGGTATTCGACTGACTCAACAGAGCGTTTTTCACTTTCCCTTATCAGCTGATCTTTTTTATTTGTTTTTGCAAAAAAGTTTCGAGTGCTTTTCAGGAATGCTGAAAAAAACTGCCCTTCGATTAAAATCATTACAGAATAGACCATAATCAGTAAAAGACCGACTAAAAATAAAGCATCAAACCAGGTTGCAATGGACCAGTGTCTATATAGGAAGAAAGGCAAAACTAATGAGCTGCCCAGTGAAATTAGAAATAAAATCCCTTTAAAATTCATGCACTTTGACCCCTTCTTTTCATAATTAAAGATTACCATGTAATTTATGTTTTTGAAAATTTAAACATCTTGTTGCCTATTTTCAAAATAACAATTATGATAAGAAAGAATTATCAAAAAATTTGGGGGTTAGAAAATGGGGAGAAAGAGAAAAACGCAGATTTTCATGATTATGATTGCATTCGTTTTATTCTTATCGGGTTGTAACTTCAATTCTTCCGAAAGTTCAAGCGAAGAAAATGCAGCAGCAGAAGGGGAAGCTGGGCAAGTATTGAACATTTCTGCCACAGCAGATATTCCTACTTTAGATTCCACTAAAGCACATGATGGCATTGCATTTACAGTGTTGAATAATGTGAATGAAGGTCTTTACCGTCAAGATGAAAATCATGAACCAATTGAAGCTCTAGTAACGGAACATACAGAAAATGAAGATCAAACCGTCCATACATTCACATTGCGCGATTCAAACTGGAGCAACGGAGATCCAGTTACTGCTCAGGATTTCGAATATGCTTGGAAGCGCGTTATGAAAGATGCAAGTCCTTATAATTTTATGTTCGTAACAGCAGGTATCAAAAATGCTGAAGCGATCATGAACGAAGAGATGGATGCAGAAGAATTGGGTGTTAAAGCAATCGATGAAAAGACTTTGGAAGTTACGTTGGAAGCAGCGAATCCATTGTTCCAGTCATTGATGACTTTCCCGACTTTCTTGCCTCAAAACCAGAAATTCGTTGAAGAACAAGGCGACCAATATGCGTTGGAAGCAGAGAATATTTTATTCAACGGACCATTCACATTGGTTGACTGGACGCATGAACAAGGCTGGAAGTATGAAAAGAACGAAGACTACTGGGATGCAGAAACAGTTCAGTTGGATGCGATCAATGCCTATGTTGTAAAAGATCCGGCAGCTGGCATCAACTTGTATGAAACAAATAAAGTAGACCGCATCGTTTTGAGTTCGGAAGCTGTCGACCAAAACAAAGACGACGCAAACTTTGAAACAATCCTGGAGCCGGAAATCATTTTCCTGCGTTTCAATCATAACCATCCGGTACTTGGCAATAAAAACATTCGTCAAGCAGTTAATATGGCAATCGACAAAGAGAGTCTGACTGATGTTATTTTGAAGAACGGTTCTACAGCGTTAAACGGAGTGGTTCCAAAAGGATTCTTCAACTCTCCATCAGGAGAAGATTTCCGTGATTTGAACGGGGACTTCAACACAGGAACAGTTGAAGAAGCGCAAGCGCTTTGGGAAAAGGGCTTAGAGGAAGCCGGGGCAACAGACGTAACGGTATCCATCAATATTGCAGATTCTGAAGACCATAAAAAAGTGGCTGAGTACATCCAGGCACAATTGGAAGACAATCTTCCAGGATTCAAATTAGACATCAAAGCGGTTCCTTTCGCACAGCGCTTGGAAATTGAAAAAGCGATTGAGTATGATTTGTCTCTATCTTCATGGGGACCAGATTACAGCGATCCGATGACTTACTTGGATATGTGGCTTGAAGGCGGATCGGCTAACCGCATGGATTACACAAATGACAAATTGGAAGAATTGGTAGCAGCAGCAAGAACAGAAACGGACCTTGAAGCCCGTTACCAAATGCTGTTGGATATTGAAAAGATCTTGTTAGAAGAAGATGCAGCGATTGTGCCGCTTTACCAAGAAGGCGCAGCTGTCTTAAAGAGAAGCAAAATTAAAAATCTATTGGTGCATCCGACTGGAGCTTCATTCTCCTATAAATGGGTGACGATCGAAGAATAGAGAACAGGTTTACAGCTTACAAATACGAGGGTGTAGCCATTTGGCGGACGCCCTCGTATTTTTGATGATTTGGGCTTGCGCTTTTCGCATTGTCCAGACTCCAGCACCCAGCTCTTTGGGTCATAAGCCAGCCCAGCTGTGCGGCTGAAGAAACGCCGCTTCGCCGGTCTGTCTTATGCCCGTCAGAGCTACACGGGCGCTTGCGCTTTTCGCATCACGAAGATTAATTCACCCTACAGAACTGAGGTGTTCACATGAAACGTTATTTATTGCAGAGGATCGGCTTTATGCTCATTACGCTTTTCATTATCGTGACAGCGACCTTTTTCCTCATGCAGCTTCTGCCAGGTACACCGTTTACCAATCCTGAGAAGTTGACCGACAGCCAGCTGGCTATTTTAAATGCTAAATATGGACTGGATCAGCCTGTGGCTATTCAATACATACAGTACATTGGAAACTTGGTGCAAGGCGATTTGGGTTATTCGTTTCAACATGAAGGACGGACCGTCACCAGCATGATCAGTGATCGAATCGGTCCTTCAGCATTTATCGGGTTGCAGGCTTTGGTTATTGGAGCAGTTCTTGGGCTTGTATTAGGAATTGTTTCTGCTTTAAAGCATAATTCTGTTCTGGATTATGGCTCAGTGACATTAGCCGTGTTGGGGATGTCAATTCCATCATTCGTCTTCGCGGCATTGCTGCAATATTATGTAGGCGTTAAGTTGGGATGGCTGCCTGTTGCTTTATGGGAAGGATACTCCAGTACGCTGTTGCCTTCCATCGCCTTGTCAGTGACAGTGACCGCTACAGTCGCCCGGTTCATCCGCAGTGAAATGCTTGAAGTGATTGGCCAGGATTACATCATCACAGCCAGAGCAAAGGGATTAAAAGAAAATCAGGTCATCGTCAAGCACGTCATCCGCAATGCCTTGATTCCCGTTGTTACCATGCTGGGGCCGCTGGCTGTATCGATTATGACAGGAACCTTGGTCATCGAAAAAATATTCGCTGTGCCAGGGCTTGGCGAACAATTCACATTGTCGATTCTGGTATTGGATTACAGCGTGATTATGGGCATTACTATTTTCTACAGTGCCTTATTTATTTTTGTGGTCTTTGTCGTCGATATCATTTACAGTTTCCTGGATCCACGCATCAATTATAAGGGGGAATCAGCATGACAAAAAACATACCACAACTTCCCCCGCATCAAGACTTACAGGTGCAGAATCAATATGCCTATGATGAAATACCGCAGGATTTGTTTGTAAAAGCTCCGCTGGATCAACGGAAAAGTGAAGAAATCGGAACGCCTTCGGTTTCGTTCTGGAAAGAAGCATTTCAGCGTCTCCTTAAAAATAAAGGAGCCATGATTTCATTGATTATGCTCATTTTATTGATTACTTTGGCGTTGATTGGACCGAGTATGAATGAATTTTCATATCGCGAACAAAATCTGGCGCATTCTAATATGCCGCCGAAAGTCGAAGGCTTGGAATGGCTTGGATTTAATGGACAGAATTCGCAGGGAGTCAATCAGTATACAGAAAGGGATGTGCAAATCAATTACTGGTTTGGAACAGATGAATTTGGACGGGATATTTGGACACGGGTATGGAAAGGGACGCAAATTTCCTTGTTCATCGCTTTAGTGGCAGCTTTTCTCGATCTGGTGATTGGTGTCATTTATGGCGGCATTTCTTCCTTTTACGGAGGACGTGTTGATAATGTCATGCAGCGAATCATCGAAATCCTTATGGGGATTCCGAATTTGATTGTTATCATCCTGTTCATTCTCGTACTGGAACCAGGCATCACCTCCATTATTTTGGCGATGGTCATTACCGGCTGGGTTGGAATGGCACGGGTGGTACGCGGGCAAGTGCTGCAGCTGAAAGGGCAGGAATTCGTCTTGGCTTCACGGACGCTTGGCGCGTCAAATCCAAGGCTGATTTCGAAGCATCTGCTGCCGAATGTCATGGGACCGATCATCGTAACAGTCATGTTCACCATTCCGACCGCTATTTTCTTTGAAGCATTTTTGAGTTTTATCGGTCTCGGTTTGCAGGCACCTCTCGCATCGCTTGGCGTGCTGATTGAAGATGGGTATAAATCAATGCGGTATTTCCCGTATAAATTGATTTTCCCGGCTTTGGTCATCAGCATTATCATGATATCTTTCAATCTGCTTGGCGATGGATTGCGCGACGCATTAGATCCGAAAATGAGAAAATAGGGGAGGGACCATCATGAGCGATACTATTTTGACAGTTGACAACCTGCACGTAGCGTTTAAGACCCAAACCAGTAAATTGACAGCGGTAAGGGGCGTAAGCTTTGAATTGAAAAAAGGGGAAACGCTGGCTATCGTTGGCGAGTCGGGTTCGGGTAAATCGGTGACCGCGAAATCGATTATGCAGTTGTTGCCATCAGCCACTACAGAAGTGACCAAAGGTGATATTGTTTATAACGGTGAAAGTTTGTTGCAGATGTCCAAGCGGCAAGTCACCAATTTACGAGGCTCAGAAATTTCGATGGTTTTCCAGGATCCCATGACTTCCCTGAATCCGACAATGAAGGTCGGCAAACAGATTATGGAAGGGGTTCAGCGGCATGAACAGGTGACAAAAGCACAGGCGCGTGAGCGTGCCCTAGACATGCTGAAGCTCGTTGGGATTCCACAAGCGGAAAACCGGCTCGATAATTATCCGCATCAGTTTTCCGGGGGGATGAGGCAACGTGTCGTCATCGCACTGGCGCTTGCATGCAATCCGAAGGTGCTGATTGCGGATGAACCGACAACTGCTTTGGATGTCACCATTCAAGCACAGATCCTTGATTTGATGAAGGATCTGCAAAAGAAAACGGATACCGCAATCATTCTGATCACCCACGATCTGGGTGTGGTGGCCAATATGGCGGATCGTGTGGCGGTGATGTATGGCGGCAAAATTGTGGAGCAGGGGACTTTGGATGAAATCTTTTATAATCCACAGCATCCTTATACTTTGGGCCTGTTGCAATCCATGCCAAAGCTCAATGAAGACCGCTCACAGCCGCTCCTGCCGATAGCGGGTTCGCCGCCCAATCTTGCGACACTTGGGGAAGGCTGCGCATTTGCTGCGCGGTGTCCACATACAATGGCGGTATGCCATACGTACACGCCGCGCGACATTGTAACGGAAACAGGACATACTGTAGCTTGCTGGCTGCAGGACCCGAGAACATCATCGTCAACTGAAACACCGGAACTTGTGGAAACAGGCAAGTCTGCTTATTAAAATAGGACATCAAAAACCAGTAAGGCCTGAAATCAGGCTTTACTGGTTTTTTGAAGTTCAATTTAATTTTTATTTAAATAATGCGGGGATTCCATTCATCAGCGTGTAAACCCCCATCCAAGACATGGCGATAACGATAACCACACCAAAAATCGTCATCCACAAAGGGTGCTTATAGTCGCCGACAATTTTAGATTTATGCGCAGCGATCAGCATTACACCGAGTGCGATCGGTAAGATTAATCCATTCACTGACCCAACGAGCACCAAAATCAGGACAGGGCGGCCGATGATAACAAAAACAGATGTCGAGATGATGATAAAGCTGATGATTAATAGGCGATTGTATTTTTCGAGAATCGGGCTGAATGATCGGATGAACGATACAGAGGTGTAAGCAGCCCCAACAACAGAAGTTACAGCAGCGGCCCACATGACTACGCCAAAGATTTTATAGCCGATATTGCCAGCAGCCAATTGGAAAACAGAAGCAGGAGGATTGGCAGGATCCAAAACCAGGCCTTGTGAGACGACACCAAGAACTGCAAGAAAAAGAATGATCCGCATGACTGAGGCGATTCCAATAGCATAAATGGAGCTTCTCGTCACTTCCGGCAATGCCGCTTTTCCTGTCAGCCCTGCGTCTATCAGGCGGTGGCCACCAGCGAACGTGATATATCCGCCGACAGTACCGCCGACCAGCGTCACGATTGCGAAAATATCGATGTTGTCCGGCACAAACGTTTTTGCGATTGCTTCACCTACAGGCGGCTGAGCAGTAATCATGACATAAACGGTCAAGGCGATCATGACAAAGCCCAGGATTTGCGCAAAGCGGTCCATGGCCCGTCCTGCTTCTTTAACGACAAAAATCCCAATGGCGAGCAATCCGCTCAAAATAGCGCCGATTTGCGGATCGATTCCGAAAAGTACGTTTGTACCAAGGCCGGCACCGCCTATATTTCCAATATTAAATGCAAGCCCACCCATGACGACCAGCAAGGCGAGAAAATAACCCAGGCCGGGAAGTACGTCATTGGCGATATCCTGAGCCCGCTTGCCGGATACTGCAATGATGCGCCAAATATTCGTTTGGGCACCAATATCAATAATAATGGAGATTAAAATGACAAAACCAAAAGAAGCCAATAAAGTTTCGGTAAAAACTGTTGTTTGTGTCAGAAACCCTGGTCCAATGGCTGAAGTAGCCATCAGAAAGGCGGCGCCAAGCAGCACACTGGTATTGGTATTCTTCATCTTCTTCACCCAAATCATCCTCCGATCTTATTAAACGAATTCGCTTATTTTAGCAATATCGATATCGACT
>JASLAI010000193.1 GCA_030147225.1 Planococcus sp. (in: firmicutes)
ATTCGAGGGCCTTCCATGCCTGATCGTGTTGTAGCAATGGATATGATTGGGGTCAATTTGATCTCAGGCGTAGCTGTCTTTTCCGTTGTACTCCACACTCATGCTTTTCTTGAAGTTATATTGATTGTTGGTATTCTGGCATTCATCAGTACGCTTGCTTTGGCACGTTTTGTTGAAAGGGGCGATATCGTTGAGCATAAACATAATCGCTGAGTATTTCGGAGTCTTTCTGATTCTGATTGGCAGTATCATGGCGGTAATCAGCGCAATCGGAATTATTCGGCTGCCGGATGTCTATACCCGTTCGCATGCTGCTACAAAAAGCTCTACACTTGCTGTTCTCCTGTCGTTGTCTGGAACCTTCATTTATTTTTGGGCATCTGAAAACTTTATCAGCGTCCGGCTTTTATTGGGCATCACTTTTGTTTTTTTAACAGCCCCCGTGGCTGGCCACTTGATTACACGAGCAGCATATCGTTCGAACGTTAAATTGGCCGACTCTTCTGCAGAAGATGCATTGGAAGAATTGATTAAAAATAAAGAAAACCAATAAAATGCAAAAATCCCTTTAATACTTTCTTAAAAAATAGATGATTACTAGCATTGCCACTCTCTGCAAAGTGCGCAATGCTATTTTTGTATCAATAAACACAAGTTTATGCAGCAATTTCCAGGGAATAGGAATAAAAAAACAGAAATGGAGACAGACATTCAATGGAAAATGTGAGAGACACTTTCAAAGAAGTTGCCGCCGCAATTCTTCCTGTCACTATAGTCGTTTTAATTTTGCAGATTGCTATAATCAGAATGCCTTTTGAAGCAATCATTCAGTTTCTTGTTGGCGTACTTTTTGTCAGCACTGGATTTTTTCTATTTCTTGTCGGCGTCAATGCCGGGCTATTGCCAATCGGTGAAATGATTGGCAGAAGGCTTCCCAGTACAAAAAAAGCGGGTTTAATCATCGCAACTGGTTTTCTATTAGGCCTAGCGGTCACTGTAGCTGAGCCTGATGTCCGTGTACTGGCAAAACAAATTGACGAAGTCTCTGGAGGTGCGATCAGCTCAGCAATTTTGATCTTATCTGTTTCTCTCGGTTTGGCTATTTTCGTCGCGTTGGCAATGATCCGTACCATCTTTAAAATCCCTCTTCATTATTTGCTTATCGGTGGCTATGCTTTGGTTTTCCTGCTGTCTTTCTTTGTCCCCGAAGCCTTCATCTCCATTTCCTTTGATGCTGGAGGCGTAACAACCGGACCGATGGCGGTTCCTTTTATTTTAGCATTGGGCATTGGCGTCGCTTCTGTACTGCGTTCAGAGGATGACAGTTCCGGTGAAAAATTCGGTTTGATCGGTCTGGCTTCCATCGGACCAATTTTGGCCGTCATGATGCTGGGGGTGTTGTTCAGGTGAAGATCCATATTTTTGAAGGATTTCAAACAGTCATGCTGGAAGTGAGCATGGCGCTGCTCCCTCTCCTTATTTTCTTTGCTGTCTTCCAGATTTTCATGCTCAAACTGCCGATGCAGCGCGTGATGCAAGTAGGAATCGGCTTTATTTTAGCCTTTTTGGGACTTTCTTTTTTTCTTCAAGGAGTCCATGTCGGCTTTATGCCGGTGGGGACGATGATGGGGGAAACACTTGGAGGCTGGGATAATAAATGGCTGTTGATTCCAATTGGTTTTATATTGGGGTTTGTTGCTACTTTTGCAGAACCGGCAGTCAGCATTATGACAGACGAAGTCGATCAGGAAACCGGCGGATACATTTCTCAGAAAATGATGCTTTATACATTATCAATGGGCGTCGGCGTCTCTATCGCTTTATCCATGCTGAGAATCCTGACTGGCTGGTCGCTCTGGTATTTCATTATTCCTGGTTATCTGCTTGCTCTAATACTTGTGTTTTTTTCGACTCAAACTTTTATCGGCATCGCCTTTGATTCTGGAGGGGTGGCAACCGGTCCCATGACGGTTACTTTTATCGTTGCTGTAGCAGTTGGAATTTCTAGTGCTATAGCAGGCAGCGACCCTTTGACTGATGGCTTTGGCATGATTGCCCTTGTCGCCCTCACTCCTATCATTGCAGTACTCATACTGGGTCTAATCTTCACTAAAAAAGGTGGGAATAAAACCAATGGTTCTTAATCACAAATTGATGATCGCCATCGTTAAAAGAGGCCATTCACGCGAAGTAATTGCTGCCGCTAAGAATGCCGGGGTCGATGGCGCAACCATTATATACGGGGAAGGAATGGGAAGAAATGAAAAGGCTACATTTTTAGGTTTGCCTGTTACCCATGAAAAGGATGTCATCTTTTTTGCATTGGATGGAGAGAACGAAAAAGCTGTTGCACAAGCCGTTTCTAAAGCCGGAAAATTAGGGAAATCCGGATATGGTCTTGGCTTTACGATTCACTTGAGCAAACTGCTTGGAGTACCGCATTTATCTCAACGGACCGATGATAGGAAAAAAAAGAGAGGTGTTACTGATTTGGATTCAGAAGCGAAAGATTTTCAGTTAATCGTAACGATTGTTAATTCGGGTGACTCTTCAACGGTAGTAAAAGCAGCCGCAAAAGCAGGTGCAGAAGGTGGAACCATATTAAACGGTCGAGGTACAGGAATAAACGAACAGGAGAAGTTTCTGAACTTCACTATCGACCCTGAAAAAGATGTGGTTTTGACGCTCGTTCCAAGCAGTTATTCAGAGAAAGTTGTTAAAAGTATTGAAGAAGCCGTTGACTTGAACGCTCCAGGCAAAGGCATCGCCTTTCTCATTGATGTTGAAAATGTTTTTGGAGTGAATCATTCATCTTTAGCTGACCCTAAATAATAATCACAACTCAAATCGAGATAAAGCAGAAACTATCATAAAAAACCGGCAAGCCACAACGGCTTGCCGGTTTTTTGAAAATATTAATATGGTTTTGCTTCATGCCCTTTAGCTGCAGCACCTTGCGCTACTTTGTTAGCAGCCGGCTGGCCATATACTTTTGGCCCTGCCTTTTTCATTTCTTCATTAGCTTGCACCTTTTGTTCCATATTTTCACGGACACGTCGGCCATAGTCTTCATCGGCCTGTGTAAAGTGATGGATCATTTCTTCCTGGATGCGAGGATCACATACTGACAATGCATCTCCGAGATTGTTGATGAGCTCATCGCGTTCCCAATCTTCGAAGCTGCGGTAAGTCTCACCTGCTTGGCCGTAATTATTGGTACGGTCGATTGGCGCTGATACTACTTTAGCGTTATACGCTGGTTCATGAGCTGGTGTTTCACTCGAATCTGCCTC
>JASLAI010000199.1 GCA_030147225.1 Planococcus sp. (in: firmicutes)
AGGAAGAGCAAATTTTTAACTATATTTGTGGAGATGTGCAGGTGCGTGGTGAATACCCTGCATTTACAAAACGCTACTTCAAAGAGAATGACATCAATATTGATATGCAGGAAAACGACTTAGAGATCATCAAACAACACCCGGTTGACTTTATTTCTCTCAGCTACTACATGTCACGTACGGAAAAGAAAGAAAAAACCCCAGAAGAACAATCAGCAGGGAATATCATGTCCGGCGTAAAAAATCCCTTCTTAAGTGCAAGTGACTGGGGCTGGGAAATCGACCCTACCGGTTTACAGATTGCCTTAAATCAACTGTACGATCGTTACCGTGTGCCTTTATTCATCGTAGAAAACGGGCTTGGCGCGTACGATAAAGTAGAAGAAGACGGAAGCATCAATGACGATTACCGCATCAAATATCTTCGCGAGCATATTGAAGCGATGGGTGAAGCGATCGAGGACGGCGTTGAACTGATGGGATATACGCCTTGGGGCTGCATCGACCTGGTAAGAGCTTCCACCGGTGAAATGTCCAAGCGCTATGGCTTTATCTATGTCGACAAGCATGATGACGGAAGCGGTACTCTTGAGCGTAAGAAGAAAAAGTCTTTCTACTGGTATCAAAACCTCATTGCTACAAACGGAAAAGAACTATAATATTCAGCAAGCCAAGCATTGGTCCACGTTTAGTGGACTAATTCTTTTTCTATGTATTTTTGTTTATAAAAATTCTTTTTTTGGTATTCGTTGAACAAGCTTTTACTCATGTGATCTTCTCAAATCCAGATTAGCTTCATTTAGCATATCGAGGCTTGAAAACAGAAAAAATCCCAAATGGGTCACTTTGTAAAGTGTCCACCATTTGAGATTCAGTTCGTTCTTAAGAGATGCTGGCTTACTATTTTGTTGAGAAAAGATTTGGAACACAAGAAAGTGTATTTTTTATTACAGATTAAGCAGTTGTAATTGCATTTACGGCTAAAATGGCATCTGCGATTTGTTCCGGTGTAAGTTCCGGATTCATGTTATGCGATGTTTCTCCTGCCACGGTAGCCAGTTCTCCAATTTTAAGTAAATCTTCATATGGCGCATTTTCTAAATGAAGGTCTTTCAGAGTTGTCGGCAACTCAATTTCTTTAAAGAAATCTGCATAACGCAAAATCTCAGATTCTGCGTAACCTTCCAGTACTAACTGAGTCAAGACACCGTAGGCTACCTTTTGGCCATGAGTTAACTTGTGGATTTCTCCTTCAAGTGCAGTAAAGCCATTGTGGATAGCGTGCGCTGAAGCCAACCCGCCATTTTCAAAACCTAAGCCAGACAATAGCGTATTCGCTTCGATGATAGCTTCGACTTGCGGTGTGACCAATCCTTGTTTCGCAGCTCTGTATGCAGCGATTCCTTGATCGAAAAGCACTTCTTCAGCTTTTTCAGCAATTGCCTGTCCTGCAAGAGTAGCTTTTCCACCCGCCATCGTATTTGAATTTCGTTTCAGTGAAGCTCGGGTTTCAACAAATGTGGCCATTGCATCTCCCATACCTGAAGCCAAAAGAAACACCGGCGCGTTCACAATCACTTTTGAATCGACCAAAACCAAATCCGGGTTTTTGGTATAAAATTTATAGCCTTCAAATACTCCATCATCAGAATAAATCACGGACAGTGCGCTTGTTGGCGCATCTGTAGATGCAGTTGTAGGAGCAACCACTACAGCAATTCCAAGGGCATCGCCAACGGCTTTTGCCGTATCTATCGTTTTTCCTCCGCCTAACCCAATGACAACATCGACTTTTTTGTCTTTCCCTATATTAGTCAGACGCTCAATTTCTGTATTGGAAGCTTCTCCGGTAAATTCTTCATAAATATAAGAAGTATTGGATGCTTTGAAGCTTTCCTCTACTGTGTTTCCCGTGATTCCCCAAACCGTGCTGTCGGATAAAACGAACGGTGTTTCCCCGATTTTGGCAACTTCTTCGCCAAGCTGACTTAGAACGCCGGCACCTTGGATGTATTTTTTCGGTGAAATAAAAATTTTCTTTTGCATGATTATTGCTCCCTTCTGATGATCCTGTCACTTCTACTACTTTGTGTGGCGACGTTTTAGTTTCTTTTCTGAAACTTTTAAGTTCCAGTTATCTTCCAGCTAAACTTAACTCTTTTCCAGACTCTTTGTCAAAGAACCTGTTTTGGATCCTTAAAGTCGATTGAAGCTTATGCTCTTATTAATCAGCGAATTTCCGCTTTTCAATCTCATCAACTCTTACAACTTTTCAGTCCCGACAAGAGTCCCTTGAATGATATACCGTTCCGGTGCATAGCCAATGTAATCGAATGGATAACATGTTGTTAAAGTAAGCGTTGCTTCATCCTTGTCCACAATGACAGTTCGATCATCTGCATCGGTCACCCACATGCTTTCGACCTTGTATTCAAAACGCTCGCCTTCATACTCAAGAAAAATAGAGTCGCCCTTTTTTACTTTATCCAACCCGGTAAAGACGGTGTTTCGATGCCCGCTCAGTACGGTATGTCTTTTTTGGTCTGGTGTAGCTGTCCATTGGCTGACATACATCCCGACACCTTGGTCAAGAGTCGTTTCATCGGCCCCCCAGTAAGTCGAATAGCCCTTTTCGGTCGCTGGGATAACAAGACGGCCGATTTCCTCTCCTGGCTGATATTGATTCAGGCTGTCACTCATTACAGCTTGCGGTTCTTTTACCGCGCTAACAGAGCTTTCCGGTACCCATTCAACAGACTCTGCTGCCTCTCGCTCGGTATTATTCCACCCTTCAGTTTCTGACAGCGATACGGTTTCGGTTGCCTGCGTACTCTGCCACCACTGAAAGCCATAAAAGCCGGTCATTCCAATACCTATAAACATAATAGTTAGATAAACTTTACTCATAAAACCGACTTCTACCTCTCTTTCTGTTGAACTGACAGTTGCATATAAAAAACCGTATACAAAGATACGGTTTTTCATTTTTTATTGAGTAATTGTCCGTCTTCTAAACAAAAGCATCCCGGCACCTAAAGCAGCCAATCCCATGCCAGCTAAAGCAAATAATGGGTTATTGCTTGCAGTATCCGGCAATTCTCCGCCTTCTTCACCAAGTCCTTCAAGAGGAACGGCATTATTTAACACATCTTCCGGCACTGTAATCGGTTCTACACCGTTAAAGTTGCTGATAGACATTTCCATGTTTTGAATCATGTTCATGCTTTCACCTTCTGCTGAAATATCCATATCTATATACATAGACATTTCCGTCAGGTAGAAAGTTTCTTTCTCAACTGTCATTTCGTAACTGATGTCGTTGAAATTGATTTCTTCCATCATTCCTTCCATCGACATGGATGCATCTTCTTCACCCATCATGGATTCAAATGAGGCAAGAACGGCTTCCATCAAAGCTTCTCCGTCGCCTTCATAGTTTAACTGATATGCATCTCCGGTATCTTCTACTGTCATGTCTTCCCCAAGCGCTTCTGCTTGAGCAACTTGGTCGCCAGCAGTCGTCATAGCCATCAGTTCATCCAATCCCTCAGTAAGTTCGCTCGGCAACTTCACCCAGCCTTCCACTGGATCTTCTTGGTAAAACCCTTCTTCAGTCCAATAAGATTCCAATGTCTCTTCTCCGTCTGGTGTAGAAGTAGTGACTATTTGATGCATTGCGAAAGGATTAAAGGTCACATCTTCTTCGGTGTTGATAGGAATGGTAATGGATTCCCCCGTCGTGATATCGGGCATCGTAATTTCCATCATGGTCTTGCTCGAATAACTGTCCAAAGAAGACATTGCCTCATTGGATTTTTGCAGTACATCAGTAGCACTCATATCATCTGCCAAAGCCGGGGTTGCACCGGCAACTGCAAGCAGGGTAACCATAGAGACAGGCATTACTTTTTTCAACATCTAAACACTTCCTATTCCATTATTTTAAGGACATATTTGAAGCACTTGCATATGTATGTAATTTCCATTTAGGCCCTTGTAGTTCCGTTTCCCTCTATTTATCAAGTAAAACCTATATAGACTCATTTTTCTGGAAATATCTATATAATACTCAAATTGTTTGTGAATTGTTTGTGTGCCTGGCACACAAACAATTCACTAACCCCTCCATAGTCCAATTAAATAAGCTCCTACCTATAAATGAAATATATGAATAAATCCAAACACAATAACCGGAATCAACAAAGAAGGCAGGAGATTTAACGTGTTAAATTTCTTGACTCCCAGAATACTTAAGCCTGATGCTATGATTAACATGCCTCCGATAATTGTGATTTCGTTTAGGAGGTCCGGGTTGAGGGAACTCCCTATTAAAACAGCTATAGAATAGATGGAACCTTGCCAAATAAATAAAATAATTCCCGAAATGGCAATACCGATTCCGAATGTGGAGGCTAACACAACGGAAGTGATGCCGTCCAACATCCCATTTGCGAGGAGATATGTATAGTCCCCGTTCAAAGCGGCTTCGATAGGACCTAAAATGGACAGTGTTCCAATACAGAATAACAAAATAGCTGTAGCCAACCCTTCGGCTAAATTTCCTTTTGAGTATTTATTCACTAAGCTGTTGAATCTCGACTCCAGCTCAAGTTTTTGTCCAATTACGCCTCCCGCAG
>JASLAI010000233.1 GCA_030147225.1 Planococcus sp. (in: firmicutes)
TGGTTGCAATCAATGAACTGATGTCACCGGAAGCTCAAACCGCTAAACTGTCTCCTGAAAATTGGGGTGATTTAACGGCATTGGATTTTGAAAAGCTATCTTCTGAACAGCAGCAGGCTATGAATAACATAGATTTAGGAAAAGCTACTTTGCCTTTGGAAGAATTAGAAAATCATCAATTACCGGAACTCTCTGCAGATTATATCGAAATTATAGAAAAAGGATGGATGGAAAATGTGGCAAAAGAGTAAACCTTACCTTTTGTTGCTTCCTGCCGTCAGTACCATTGTCCTCCTGTTTTTCGGAGGACTTTTTGATGGGCTTCTGAAAAGCTTTGGGTATTTCCCAGCAATAGGGGAGACCCGCTTTGAAGCTACTGCTTATACAGAGCTGCTTCATTCCTCGGATTTTTGGGCATCACTTGTCCTGACACTGCGAATCGCTGCATTGTCTTCTATACTAGCAGGGCTGCTAGGAGCAGTTATCGCAATTACCTTATTTTTATTAAACGAGTCAACGAAATCAGGAACTTCCCAAATATGGCATCGGCTGTTTCAGCTTCCCTTGACCATTCCTCATCTAGTAGGAGGCTATATCATTGTCCTGATGTTCATGCAAAGTGGATTTTTGTCAAAAATCCTTGCATCTCTGGGTATGATTGATGAAATTACGGATTTCCCGGTGCTGGTCAATGACCCCTTCGGATGGGGAATTATTTTAACCTATGCATGGAAAGAGGCGCCTTTTATTTCATTAATGATCTATCCCGTGCTGTCACGCATACACCGGTCGTGGCGTGAGGTATCGCGTGTTTTCGGTGCAAGAAGCTGGGATTTTGTCCGTGAAATTGTTCTGCCTGCCCTGTTGCCCGCTTGGACCATTGCGACCTTCATTGTTTTCGTCTTTACATTTTCAGCTTTTGAAGTGCCGTTCTTACTGGGCGTCACGTATCCGAGCGTGTTGCCGGTTTATTCTTATCAGTTGTATACGAGCGGGACATTAGCGGATCGTCCAGAAGCACTGGCGTTGAATATTATTCTGGCAGCCATAACAATCCTACTGGGAATTGTCGTCTACTATTTCAGTAAGCGCTGGAATGTCTTAAAGGGGTGGGATTGATGAATAACACCTCTTGGTTAACCAGAATTATTTTAATTGTAGTTTTATTCCTGTTCATTGGCTTGCCATTCTTTTTGCTTCTCCTGTCAAGCATTTCCTTTGGCTGGCAATGGCCCAATATACTGCCCGAGTCATTCAGTTTCCGCTCGTGGAAATACGTGGCGGGAAGCTCGGACACTTGGCAGGCAGTGAGATCCAGTCTATTGATTGCCATTGTCGTGACAGCAGTTAATATTCTGCTTGCGGTACCTGCTGCCAAGAGCCTGGTGCGCAATCAGCTTCGCGCGAAATGGCTGTTTGAAGCTGTCATTTTCGCGCCAATCGTTATTCCGCCTTTTGTTGCAGTAATGGGTATCCATTTGACGTTTTTGCGCCTCGGCCTGACGGAAACTGTCCTTGGCGTGATCCTGGCGCATATTTCTCCAACATTGCCTTATATGGTGCGTGCAGTGGTGATCAGTTACAATACCTTATCGGTCGATTGGGAAGAGCAGGCTCGCATGCTCGGAGCAGGAGCAATTTCCCGTTTCTATCATGTTGTGCTGCCTCATATTATGCCTGGAATCGCAGCGGGTGCCAGTTTGAGTATATTAATCTCCCTTAGCCAGTACTTGATCACATTTATTATTGGGTCGGGACAAGTTATAACGCTGCCAATTTTGTTATTTCCATTCATCAGCGGTGGAGACCCTGCACTTGCCTCGGCTTATTCTTTGCTGTTTGCCGGAATAGCCATTCTTGCCTTATTGGGAATGGATGCCGGTTTGAAAAAATACTATCAAAAAAAGAAAACCGCCACAGGGAAGGCCTAAAGGAGTGAGGAAATGAACGATTTGCGTATCATTAACATCGAAAAAAAATACAATTCAACATTGCCAAAAGATGATTCGGCGTTTACTCTTCAGCCAATTGGGCTGACCATAAGGGAAGGTGAGTTTTTCTCTTTGCTGGGACCCTCAGGATGCGGCAAAACCACATTGTTGAAATTAGTGGCTGGCTTGATTAATGCCGATAATGGAGAAATCCGGTTGGGAGACATCGATTTGACGGCTGTCCCATCAGAAGACAGAAGATTCGCTATGGTGTTTCAAAAATCCTTGCTGTTTCCTCATATGACGGTGGAGGCGAATGTAGCGTTTGGCTTAAAAATGCAGAAAGTCAACAAGAAAATACGATTGGATAAGGCGAGGAACATGCTGAAACATGTGGGATTGCATGGATTTGGTTCCCGTCATCCAGACGAATTAAGCGGCGGACAACAGCAGCGGGTGGCATTGGCAAGAGCGTTGGTTGCCAATCCGCGGTTATTGTTGATGGATGAACCCTTCAGCGCCTTAGATCCGAGCTTACGCGAAGATATGCGGGAACTGCTTAGCCAAATTCAAAAAGAATTTCGC
>JASLAI010000264.1 GCA_030147225.1 Planococcus sp. (in: firmicutes)
ATGGCATTGAGCAGCAAAGACAAATAAAAAAACCCTCAACCCTGTCAGATTGAGGGTTGAGAGTTTAGTTTGATAAATAATTACATCATGCCGCCCATGCCGCCCATATCAGGCATTCCGCCCATTGGTGCTGCTGGTTCCGGGATGTCTGCTACGACCGCTTCAGTCGTCAAGAACATGGCTGCAACAGATGCTGCGTTTTGTAATGCTGAACGGGTAACTTTGGTTGGATCGACGATTCCTGCATCCACCATGTTGACCCATTGGCCGTTTGCTGCATTGTAACCAACACCGACTTCTTCGGATTTCATGCGGTGAACGATGATTGATCCTTCAAGGCCTGCGTTTGTTGCGATTTGGCGAACTGGCTCTTCCAGTGCACGAAGCACGATGTTGACGCCTGTTGCTACGTCGCCTTCTTCAGTTTCAAGCAACTCAGCCACTTTGTTGTAAACGTTGACTAGAGCTGTACCACCGCCGGCAACAATTCCTTCTTCTACAGCTGCACGAGTTGAGTTCAATGCATCTTCAATGCGAAGTTTGCGCTCTTTCAACTCAGTTTCAGTTGCTGCTCCGACTTTGATGACTGCAACGCCGCCAGCCAATTTCGCTAAGCGTTCCTGCAATTTCTCTTTGTCGAATTCAGAAGTTGTTTCTTCCAGCTGGTTGCGGATCTGTGTAACACGTGCGACGATTTGTTCCTGGTCGCCAGCGCCTTCCACGATAGTTGTGTTTTCTTTCGAAACCACTACTTTTGAAGCGCGCCCAAGCTGAGCGATGTTTGTTGTTTTCAATTCAAGTCCAAGGTCTTCTGTAATCACTTCTGCGCCAGTCAAGGCAGCGATGTCTTCAAGCATTGCTTTGCGGCGGTCACCGAAGCCTGGAGCCTTCACAGCTACTGCATTGAATGTACCGCGCAATTTGTTGACAACCAATGTTGCCAATGCTTCGCCTTCAACATCTTCAGCTACGATTAACAATGGCTTGCTTTGCTGAACGACTTGCTCAAGGATTGGCAAAATTTCTTGGATGTTGCCGATTTTCTTGTCTGTAACCAAGATGAACGGGTTATCCAAAACTGCTTCCATTTTATCTGAATCCGTCACCATGTATGGAGACTGGTATCCACGGTCAAACTGCATGCCTTCTACAACATCAAGTTCTGTTGTGAAGCCGCGTGACTCTTCTAAAGTGATGACGCCGTCGTTGCCAACGCGCTCCATTGCTTCAGCAATCAATTTGCCGACTTCTTCATCGCCAGACGAAATCGCTGCAACTTGTGCAATCGATTCTTTGCCTTCGATTGGCTTCGAAATAGCTTTTAGTTCACCAATTGCATTTTCCACTGCCAATTCGATTCCGCGGCGGATGCCTACTGGATTCGCACCAGCTGTAACGTTTTTCAAGCCTTCACGGATCATTGCCTGTGCAAGAACCGTAGCTGTCGTTGTACCGTCACCAGCGATGTCGTTTGTTTTAGAAGCAACTTCCGCAACAAGTTTCGCTCCCATGTTTTCAAAAGGATTTTCAAGTTCAATTTCTTTCGCAATCGTTACACCATCATTTGTGATCAATGGCGAACCGAATTTTTTCTCAAGAACCACGTTGCGTCCTTTCGGCCCAAGTGTCACTTTTACTGCATCTGCTAATTTATCTACGCCTCTCAGCATTAAACTGCGTGCGTCTTCGCTGAACTTAATATCTTTTGCCATGTTTAGCTTCCTCCTGTGTCGTTGGTTTATTTTAGCCTAAAACGGCTAATATATCGTTTTCACGTAAAATCAAATATTCTTTGCCTTCATATTTCAATTCAGATCCTGCGTATTTCGAGAAGATGACGCGGTCGCCAGCTTGCACGTCCAATTCTGTGCGCTGCCCGTTCTCACGGATAAGTCCATTTCCTACAGCGATCACATGGCCCTCCTGCGGTTTTTCCTGTGCCGATCCCGGTAAAACAATACCGCTTGAAGTTTTTTCTTCCGCTTCGATGAGCTCAATAATTACACGATCTCCTAGTGGTCTTAACAATTGAAACACCCTCCTCAAATTATCTAAATGTTCTCGCTTAGCACTCTCAACCTCTGAGTGCTAACCCAATAACAAGTTTAATAAAATCTTCTGTCTTTTGCAAGCGGAAACCTTTATGATTTTGATTTCTTTGCGGTTGCTCTTCGAAAGCTCTACAATAGAAGGTGCATCCATTAGTGAAAGGAATTACACCATGCCCACCAAACGAAAACCTTTTATAGACAATTTTTTTAAAAATGACAGCTCTTCCGGGTCAAAAGTTAAATCAACTGGCGTCCGCCGACCGAAATCCACAGGGAAAAAGACGCCGCTATATGTGTTATTGATCTTTATTGCTGCACAGCTTTCGCCGATTCTGTTTATCTCCCCTACCTTGAATTACTTTTTGGACCAGGGGATGGATCGGCAAACTGCCGGCATCGCCACATCCGGCTGGCTGATTTTCCTGACCATGGGCATCGGCTTTATCCTGACGCTCATCGTAATATTCCGTGACAAGCGCTTTTTTGATATTTGGAGAGGGACGAAATCTTCTCTACCGATGTCCATTGTCTGGGGCTTTCTCGGCTTCTTGCTCTTATTAATTGGGCAATCAATTGCTGCTTTAATTGAAATGAGGTTTTTTGGCATTGATCCGGGTTCTGAGAATACCGCTTCATTAGTTAGCATCGCTGAAATCGTGCCGCTCGCCATCTTGTCGATTGTCTTATTTGGACCGATTCTTGAGGAACTGGTTTTCCGCCGCGTTCTTTTCGGTTCGCTTAATCAAACAACCAATTTCTTTTTCGCGACAGCTGTCAGTGCATTGGTCTTTGCCTTGATCCATTTTGACTTCACACATTTGCTGCTGTACTTTACTACCGGTTTGATCCTGGCGTTTCTCTATCAGAAAACAAAACGCATCATCACACCAATCATCGCCCATATTTGTTTAAACAGCTATGTTATGCTGATTCAGCTGAATATGGATAAGATTTTGGAATTTCAAGAAAAGATGGAGGAACTTCAATCAGCAGGGTTTTTCTCTATTTTTCACTAACCATCAAACTGGCAGCAAGAACAACCCAAACACAAGTCCTGGCTCCAGACAGCATAAGAAAAAGCCTTCCCCGATTCAACTCGGTGAAGGCTTTATTTTTATTCTATAGTTTGTTGCTGTTCTTCGATGATTTGCTGCTGCTCCGCTTTCAGGAACTTGCGATAGCCAATTTTAGCGATGATCACACTGAATTCATACAGTATAATCAGCGGCAAAGTCACGATCATATGGGACACAATGTCCGGCGGTGTAATAAACGCTGCGATGATTACCAACCCAAGATAGGAATACTTGCGGTATTTCGTCATCAGCATCGGCGTAATGATGCCGAGCCTTGTCAAAAACAGCATCAATACCGGCAGCTGAAAAATCAGTCCGAACGGCAGCGTGATCTGGAACAGAAACTGAAAGTATTCATTAACGCCGATTGTTTCTTGAATATCCATATTGTTGGAGATATTCAGCATAAATCCAATCACATAGGGAAACAGAATGAAGTAAGAAAATGCAATACCGCCTAGAAACAGCAGCAGAGAAAACGGGATATAGCTTAAAGTCGCTCTCCGCTCCTTCTCAAGAAGCCCAGGACTGATGAACGCCCAGAACTGATACATAATCAGTGGAGAAGTCATGATCAGCGCTAAAATCATGGTAACCTGCATGAAGATCTTCAGCGGATCTGTAATTTTAAAGGCATTTAGGGTAAGGTCTTTCGCTTCTTCTGTATATTGCAGATATTGAATCAGCGGCTGCGCAAGAAAAAAGCTGATAATGATCGCTAATACAAAGAAAACGACTACAATGGTCAGCCGTTTTCTTAATTCACCTATATGTTCAACTAAGGTCATATCTTTTTCTGTCATCAGACAAACATCCTATCGTATTTCCTTTTGCTCGTCTTTCTTTTTCAAATCT